>JAQGJI010000148.1 GCA_028290685.1 Devosia sp.
CCTTGTCGGGCTCTGCCGTTCCGGACAAGGATTTCGAGCTGTGGGCCATTCAACCTTCCAACAACAACACACCCATCTCGATGGGGGTGATTGCAGCAACCCAACGCAGCGCGGTCACCATTTCGGCAGAAGTCATGGCCGGTTGGGGCGAGGGTTCAGTTCTGGCCATAACGCTGGAGCCTGAAGGCGGTGCGCCGAACGGAATTCCGACCGGCCCGGTTATCGCAAAGGGCGCGGTTACGCCAATATAGCCGATTTGGATCACTGAATAAATTCCACCTTTGCAATCATCATATTCCGTGCCGAAGTCCTTGATTGGGGTTGTGGCTTTCTGTGTAAGTCTTTGTTTTTGGTCGGAATTGTCGGTTTCTTTCATTAAGTCTAATTATTTTTGAGGAAACTTCATCGGGATGAAACTTAAACAAAAAGCGTCCCGTTCCTTCGCATGTCCCAGACGAACAGTGGGAACGAAACACAGGAAGGAACGAAATATGAATTTCCGCGCTCTTACCCTTGCCGCCATGCTCTCGGTCGGTTCGCTCTCCGGCGCTGCCGTTTATGCTCAGGAGAACCCTGAAGTTGGTGGCGCTGCGATGTCCGCTGATCTGAACATCATTGAAAACGCTGTGAACTCGGCTGACCACACCACGCTGGTTGCCGCCGTTCAGGCCGCCGGTCTGGTTGAGACACTGTCGGGCGAAGGCCCATTCACCGTTCTGGCTCCAACCAATGCCGCGTTCGATGCCTTGCCAGCCGGCACGGTCGACACCCTGCTCTTGCCAGAAAACAAGGAAACCCTGTCCACAATCCTGGCCTGCCACGTGATCCCTGCTCGTGCCCTGTCGACCGACATCGTGGGCATGGTTGAGGCCGGTGGCGGTGAGCATGTCGTAGACACCGTCGGTGGTTGCAAGCTGACGCTCAAAGCTGCAGACGGCGGGGTGACCGTCACTGACGAGAACGGCGCTATTGCCAACGTGACCATCGCCGACGTGATCCAGTCCAACGGCGTTATCCACGTGATCGACGCCGTGCTGACCCCAGCTTCGGCCATGTAATAACCGGGTGCCAGGCTGACTGGCGCCCCGAGGAGCCGCGGCGCGGCTTCTCACCTAGACTTGACGTGCCATTGCCTTGCCCGAGGATATACATTGGTCGTCACACAAGCCCTGCGCCGGTGCCCGCGTCCCTCCCGCGGCTCGCCTGGCGCAGGGCATCCTTCAAGGGGAATGAAAATGGTCGTGGATCGTCGCAGTCTGCTCTTTGCCGGCACCGCACTGGGTGCATTGGCCGCATTCGGATTCTTGCATCCTGCGGATGCCGTCAAGGCTTCGGAGGGCGACTTCCCATTCAAGCTGAGCGACGACGAGTGGAAGGCCAAACTCGGTCCGGCCGCCTATGATGTGCTGCGGCAGGAGGGCACCGAGCGCCCGTTTACGTCTGCGCTCAACGATGAAAAGCGCGCCGGGACCTATGTTTGTGCCGCGTGCGACCACCCTCTTTTTGCCTCGCAAACCAAATATGAAAGCGGCACCGGCTGGCCGAGTTTTTACACCTTTATCGAGGGCGGTATCGGCACCTCGGTCGATGACAGCCTGTTCATGACCCGCACTGAAGTGCACTGCTCGAACTGCGGCGGGCATCAGGGCCACGTCTTTGAAGACGGCCCCGAGCCAACGGGTCTGCGCTATTGCATCAATGGCGTGTCTCTCCGGTTCGAGCCTCAAGCTGCGTGAAACCTATAGGGTGCGACGTATGGAGTTCCTGCGAAGGCGGGGATTTTCCGTCCCCTGACCGCGTTGCGTGCTGTTGCGGGCACTGGCGCTTTCGAGCTATCGACGAGGCGCCCCTGGATCGTTCTGCATGAAGCTCACCCTTATTCAAACCGGCGATGTGCCGGTGCCGCTGCGCCACAAATTCGGGCCGTACCCAAAGATGTTTGAAGCCATGTTCGATGGCACAGGACACGGCTTTTCCTACGAAGTGGTTGCCGTTTCCGAGGGCCAGCCCTTTCCGGACCCACGGGATTTGCAGGGGATCGTTGTGACCGGGTCAGCCGCTGGTGTTTATGACGATCTGCCTTGGCTGGCTCCATTGCGCGCGTTCATCCAGGCAGCCTATGGCAGCCGCACACCCATGCTCGGCGTGTGCTTTGGTCACCAGATCATGGCCGAGGCCCTGGGGGGAGAGGTGCGCAAATCTGAAAAAGGGTGGGGCCTGGGCCGTCATAGCTATGGCGTCGCCGCCCGGCCCGGCTTCATGCGCCGTGCCCCGGCCAGCCTTGCAATCGCCTGCTCGCACCAGGACCAGGTGATCACGCGCCCGCCTGAGGCCACATTGATCCTGGCCTCCGAGTTCACTCCCAATGCCGGCCTCGCCTATGGGAACGGAGCCGCGCTGAGCGTACAGGCGCACCCTGAGTTTGCTGACGACTACACTGTTGCATTGGCTGAGCTCCGGCGCGGCAAGGCACCCGACGCGGTGGTGGACCAGGCTGTCGGCTCGATGTCATTGGCATCAGATAGCGCAGAGATGGCGGGATATATCGCTCAGTTCTTTACCCTGCGATAGGCAGGCGAACGTGTGCTCGAGTGGCCGAACCCAACGGCCTCCTAGTTCTCCAGCAACATCGCAATCTCGGTGCGTAGCTCCCTAAGACCATCGCCCTTGACCGAAGAGGTCAGGATCACGTGTGGATGGGCGGCAGGCCGTTTGACCACGGCAGCTTTTGTGGCCGCGATGACTGTCTCGAGATCCTTGGCCAAAGGCTTGTCGGCCTTGGTCA
>JAQGJI010000154.1 GCA_028290685.1 Devosia sp.
TCGCTGCTGGGACTTGTTGCTTCTCCCCCGGGCGTGATCACCGGAGGCGGCGTTTATATCGAGGGCAGGGAAGTGCTATCGCTGCGCGATCGGGAACTGATCAGTCTTCGCGGCCAGCGCGTCGCCTACGTCTTTCAGGATCCCCTTACGACGCTGCACCCGCTTTTCTCCGTCGGTCATCAGGTTGCCGAAGCCATCCAGACGCATAAGCCGGTAGGCAGGCGCGCCGCATTCGCCCGCGCCGTCGAACTGATGGAAACGGTGGGTATCCGCGAGGCGGGCAGCCGCGCTGGCGCTTATCCGCACGAGCTCTCCGGTGGCCAGCGTCAGCGTATCGGTATCGCCATGGCGCTCGCCAATGATCCAGATATCATCATTGCCGACGAGCCCACCACAGCGCTGGACGTCACGGTGCAGGCGCGTATTCTAGAACTTCTTCAAAACCTTCGGCGCGAGCGCGGGCTCGCCCTCCTGCTGATTACTCACGACTTCGGGGTGGTCGCCGAGGTCTGTGACCGGGTCGCGGTGATGAAGGATGGCGAGATCGTCGAACAGGGCGATACACAAGACATCCTGCGCAATCCGCACCATGAATACACCAAGCGCCTGATCGCCTGCGTGCCTGAGCTCGGCGAGGGCCGTGGCTTCCTGGACCGCGTCCGGCCACTTTTTGCCGAGCACAGGTCATGAGCAACGCCGTTCAAATCCGCGAGTTGGTAAAAACCTTCGGCGGTAAGCGCTCGATCTTCTGGGGCAAAGCCAACGAAGTCCAAGCGGTGAGAGGCATCTCGCTTGACCTGATGCAAGGTGAAACCCTTGGCATTGTCGGGGAGAGCGGCTCTGGCAAGTCGACCTTGGCACGTATGCTCGTGGGGCTCGAGCAGCCGACCTCGGGCACCATGCTGATCAACAGCAAGCCTTGGAACGAGCTCGCGTCAGCCGGTTCGCGCGCTTTTGGCCGCACGATCCAGTATGTCTTCCAGGATCCCGTAGCCTCCCTCAATCCGCGCAAGACTATCGGGGAAATCCTCGACGTGCCGCTTCGGCTGCTTTGCGGCTACGGGAGCAACAAACGGGCTACCCGCAAGCGCGAGCTTGTCAATGCCGTGCATATGCCGCTCGATACGCTCGAACGCTATCCCCATGAGTTTTCCGGCGGTCAAGCACAACGTATTGCAATCGCTCGCGCCCTTGCGGCTGAAGCGAGCATTCTGGTGCTCGACGAACCGGTGAGCGCACTCGACGTTTCCGTGCAAGCGCAGGTCCTGCTGCTGCTCCAGCAGTTGCGCAATGATCTTGGTCTATCCTACCTCTTCATCAGCCACGATCTGGCGGTTGTCGAATCGATTTCCGATCGCGTGGCCGTAATGTATCTGGGGGAAGTAGTGGAGATCGGCCCAGCGGCCCAGCTCTTTGCCTCCCCGCAGCATGACTATACGCGATCGCTCATTGCCAGCGCGCCGCGCCTTACCCCACCGGAAGTTTGATGAACAAGATCGATCCGGCGTTCAGCGACCGTCCTCGCCGCAAGCGGACCGACGAAATCGTTGATGCCATCAAGCGCATGATCGTTGAGCATGGCCTCGCCCCGGGCGATCGTCTGCCGCAGGAGCGCGAGCTGATCAGCCAGTTCGCCGCGAGTAAAGGCACAGTGCGCGAAGCGCTCAAGGCCCTTGAGGTGCAGGGCCTGGTTTCTGTGCGCACCGGACCTGGCGGTGGCGCGTTTATCGAGCGGATGTCAGAAGGGCGGGCGATGAGCCTGCTCTCCAACTTCCTGTTCGCCAAGAATCTGTCCATCGCCAATATCTATGAAATGCGAAAGGCCCTGGAGCCCCAGCTGGCAGCCAGTGCCGCCGCGCATATCGACGAAGCTGGCCTAACGCGGCTCGAGCACATCATCACCATCTACGACCACGAGCCAGCGGACGCTGCCGAACGCTGGAACCAGCGCATGGCCGAACTCGACTTCCACGGGGTTGTCGCGGAGTATTCCGACAATCCGATCCTCGCTTTCACCTGCCGGTTTCTGCAGCGTCTCCTCAAGGATCTGACAATTGCTCAGGACATTTACCTGCAGCCCGAGCCAGTGTCTCGCGCCAGCGGCATAGGTCATCAGCGGGACCTGATCGCCGCCATGCGCCGCCGTGATCCCGCAGCGGCGGCAGCCATCCTCGCCGAGCACATGACTGAAGCCGAAAACCACATGTTGAGCCTGCAAGCCCAGCTGCAAGACAAGTTTCTTGAGGAGATTCATCCTTCGCGTACAGTAAGGCGCCGATCCTCATGATTAATCATGATTATTTGCTTGCCCGCCTTCTTGATCTGGTTAACACCCCGAGCCCGGTGGGAATGACAGAACGCGCTGTTGCCCTTGTCGACACTTGGCTGCGTGAACTGGGCTACACGCCGAAGTACACCCGACGCGGGGTTCTTACTGTCGACGTCGGCGAAGGTCTGCCGCGCCGGGCGCTTGCCGCGCACCTCGATACGCTGGGCGCCATGGTCACTGAGCTCAAGTCCAACGGGCGCCTTGCGTTGCGCAATACAGGTACCTGGGCGGCCCGATTTGCCGAAGGAGCACGAGTCACCATTTTCTGCGACAGTGCGGAGCACCGCGGCACCATCCTGCCGCTTAAAGCTTCAGGGCACCGCTTCAACACCGAGGTCGATACCCAGCCGGCTGATTGGGATAACCTTGAAATTCGCGTCGACGCCGTCCTTCCAGATAAGAACGCACTCGTCGCTGCCGGCTTCAATGTCGGAGACATGGTTGCAGTGGATGCTCAGCCTGAGGTGGTCGACGGCTTCATCGTTTCGCGCCACCTGGACGATAAAGCCGGATGTGCCACTCTCCTGGCTTTGCTGAAAGCCGTCGCTGATCATCAGGTGAAGGTCGCTGTCCCCTTCCAAGCCATGTTCACCATCGCTGAAGAGATCGGCATCGGCGGTACGCACGGCTTTGGTCCGGAAGTCGAGGAACTGCTCGCCATCGATAACGGTGTGACAGCGCCCAACCAGGCGTCGCGGGATGACGCTGTGACCATTGCCATGCGTGACCGCCAAGGTCCTTTCGACGCGCAAATAACGCGCCAAATGCTGGAGCTCTGTCGAAATCTGGGCATCCCCCATGAACGCGACACCTTTCGGCACTATCGGTCCGACAGCGCTGCGGCCGTTGAAGGCGGCTGGGACCTCCGCGTCGGACTTGTTTGCTTTTCCCTGGACAGTTCGCACGGTTGGGAACGCACCCATATTGCTTCGCTCGTTGCCTTGGGCAGTTTGCTGAAGGGATATGTCGAGTCAGACATGGCGTCCAAAGTTGCAAGCCCTGGCTCTTGATGAGCCGGAGGCGCAGGTACAACAGGACAGATGGAGTTTTGCCCTCAACTGCTTTGCGCCGCCAGCAAAGTATGTACGCCTGCTTTGTCGAAGTGCTGGGAGCGGCCACTTTTTCACTGGGCCGAATCACTAAAATGTTGATCCTGAGATCATAACCAAGACTATACCGTTCTCATTGCTGGGGAGAGGAAGAGAAGGTGCTGGAGTTCGCAGTTATCGCTGGGGTGGCCCTGCTGCTGGCAGGGTGTTTTTATCTTCGTCGGACAATGCCGTGGCCGTTTGTTTACGAGGGCAAGAAGTACAGGCGCATGCCGGATGGAACGTTTCAGGACGCAGACAAAGTTCGGGTCACCGATGGCGAGCTGATCTCCAGGCTGCAACCGGAGTTTGAAGCGGCAAAGTACGGGCGCCGCGACCTTTCGGCCTGGGAGAGTTCGGACTAAGGTTTAACTGCTGCAGACGGCTTTTATTGGAACCGGGCGCAGTAGTCGTCTGTAACTGTGTCGCCGAAGTCATAGCGGATGATTACCACTGCCTGCCTGTCCGACACACGCATAGTGTTCATGGCGTAAGTGGTTGCAGTGTCGTCCGAGGCAAAGGGGCCCGTTTCGATGGTGATCTCTCCGTTGGGTGCAACTGCCATGGAACCTGCACCATCGAGTCCTTCGACAATATAGCCTCCCCGCTCGTTCAGCTGGAAAGTCCAGGTATGGCTGTGGAAATCAAGGCCACTCACACAGGCGTAATGGCCAGGCACCAGATCTGCCGCAGGCAAATAGCTGGAAGATACTTCGAAAGCTGCCACGGGCGATGTCAGCGCTGCGAGGGCGAGGCCGAGGCTTAGAATCCTGCGCATGGTTGAGCGACCTTTCAGATTAATAATCGATGGCGGCGCAAGTGTCCCAGTCATAGGAGAGATCCTCACCAGCCCGCATTTTCTTGCCGACTTGCTCGCCATACATTTTGCTGATCTGAAAACGGGCTTCTTCTGCCAGACCCGATTGGACCATAAGCTCCTCGCCGGCATTTATTAAGTTCGTGCCGAGTTGCTCCAGCATCGCCGCATCCGCTTCTTGGCCTGTTTCCTCAAGCGACTGCGCTGAAAGAATGAAGCCGGCTCCACAGGTCATCAGCATGTCGATCCTGGCGTCGTGCTTGTCCTTTGTGGCCGCGGCATTGGCCCCTTGGCTCAAGCCGGCTGCCAAGGATGGGGCGGCAAGGCCGACAAGGAGTAATACCATTGCAGGCAGCAGCTTACTCATGTGAAATGTTCTCCTCAACAAGCACGAGAATAAGCAGAGATACCTGCGGTTCTCCAGAGAATTTCTGGGCATGGTTTTCACATAAAGACTGGATGCTCCTGGCAGAGCGCACAATATCAGCAGCGCTCTGGCTGATCGTCACCCGCGTCGCGCGGTGCTCATACTGGGAGATTAAGAATCTGTCAGCCGCTGGAGCGCTGCCTGAATGTCAGCTAGGCTGAAGTCGGTGGCGCCATTCGGCAGCTTAAAACAGGAGAACCCCAGTTGCGCAGAATGTACCTTGCTTCGTCAGCCCTCCCGCTCGCGATTATCGCCGGGCTGGCTGCTCCAGCTACAGCGTCGCAGACTGACGCTGAGGCCTGCAACCAACTCGCTGCGAGCCCCTATGCGATGGACAGTGCGGCGCCTGGTGTTCATTTCGAGGAACTGGATGCAGCGGCAGCTATCCGGGCCTGCGAGGCGGCGGTTGGAGCCGAGCCTGACAACGCTAACCTGCGGTACCAGCTTGGTCGTTCCTACGACGCAGCTGAGGAGACCGAGAATGCCATTGAAGCGTATGAAGAGGCAGGGACACCGCTGGCCCTCTACAGCTTGGGGGCACTCTATGAAGGGGGCTATGGAGTCCAAGTCGATCCTGCCAAAGCTCTTGATTATTACCGCAGGGCCGCTGAGGCCCCACTGGGAATAGCGCGCGAAGCACTGGGACGTATGTACGAGAAGGGCTTAGGCACCAACGTCGATTACGCCCTGGCTGCCAAGCATTATAGGGAAGCCATCGAGCTTGGGTTCGTACCGGCTAATGGATCGCTCGGCTTCTTGTTCGAGAATGGTCGGGGTGTCGAGAAGGACGAGGGGCGTGCGTTGGAGCTGTACCGCACTGCCGCGGAAGCAGGCGAGGCATTCGCCATCCACAACGTTGCTGTTT
>JAQGJI010000231.1 GCA_028290685.1 Devosia sp.
GCACGCTGCCGGCCATCGGAGCCAGCGGCACGCCGGCTCCGGGACTTGCAGGGCAGCCAGTGCTCGGCGGTGTTCCGGCAAACCAGCAGATGGCTGCGGTTTCCCCGGGCATGACGACCGCTCCGGGCACCCAGCCGGGCGGCTCCGTGGTTTCGCTGGCGCCCCTGACCCAGCCTGGCGCCGGGGGCATGAGCGCTGGCCCCGAAGGGGTGTGGAATGTGGTGGCGGGCTCGTCCCAGTGCCGCCTCAACCTGCCCATGACCGCAAAGGCGGGTACCAGCTATTTCCGCGCTTCGGCTCCTGGATGCACGGTGGCGGGCCTGGCCTCGATCACCGGGTGGCAGCAGGTTGGCAGCCAGCTGCAGCTGTATGATGACAACGGTAATATCGCAGCGTTTCTCGCCCCCAGTGGCGGGCGCTACATCGGCACGATGGGCGGCGGTCAAGCCATTTCCATGGCCCGATAGTCGTCCGGTGAGGCCGGTCTGCAGATCGTAGGCTGCTGCGCTTTTGGTGCTCCCGTACCTTCAGCACGCTGCGCTGCGGTTCTCGCAGACCACCATTTTCGACTCGGCCTCACCTGGCTACCGAAAGTCCGCCGTATAGTGTCCGCTGCGTTTCCACATGGATCATCAACTGCCCCCGTCAGTGCCGCTTATGCGGCGCTGGTGGAGGCCGGCTCACTTATGGCTGATCCAGCGCAGGTGGAGGCGGCAGGATCGCTCGACCGGGTGCTGGCGGGGCTGGTTGCCGAGCAGCCGCGGGGGCTATTCGCCCGTTTCTTCGACAAGCCCGAGCCGGTGCAGGGGCTCTATCTGCATGGGGAGGTAGGGCGGGGCAAGACCATGTTGATGGACTTGTTCTTTGACGCGGTGCCGATCGCGCAGAAGCGGCGGGTGCATTTCCATGAGTTCATGGACGAAATGCATGCTGGCATGGCGGCGTTTCGCAAAAGCCCGAAGGGCCGCAATGCCGATCCGGTCGAGGCCGTGGTCAGGCCCCTGGTCCAATCGGAATTGCGCCTTTTATGCCTCGATGAATTCCATGTGCACGATATCACCAACGCCATGCTGCTCGACCGGCTGTTCAGCAGGCTGTTTGCCCAGGGGGTAACGCTGGTGGCCACGTCCAATGTCCTGCCGGACGAGCTTTACAAGGACGGGCTCAACCGCCAACTTTTTGTGCCGTTCATCAGCCTGTTGAAGAGCCATGTGACGGTCGCGTCGCTGCCGGCGGCGCGGGATTACCGGCGGCTCAAGTTCTCGGGGCAGCAGGTTTACGCCTTTGGAACCGGGCCCGAAGTGCGGGCCGAAATCGACCGGTTGTGGCTGCGGATCACGGGCGGCGTCGCGGGCAAGCCGGGCACGGTGGAAAGTACCGGGCGGCAGATCGAGGTGCGGCTCGTGGCCATGGGCGCTGCGCGATTTGGGTTTTCCGATCTGTGCGAAAAGCCGCTGGGGTCGCGCGACTTCGTGCGCATTGCTCACGTCTTTGATTCGCTGGTGATCGACGACATCCCGCAAATGGACCGCACCAGGTCCGATGCTGCCAAGCGGTTTATTCTGTTGATCGACACTCTGTACGATCGCGGCGTCAAGCTTGGGGCAAGCTTTGCCGTGCCGCTGGATCAGCTGGCCCAGGACGACAGGACGGCCTTTGAGTTTGCGCGCACCATATCGCGGCTCGATGAAATGCAGTCCGAGGACTATCTGAGCCGGGGACTGCGGGACGCTGGTGACGCAGCGCCCGAATTTGCCACGTCGGCGACGTCACCCCAGGCTTAGCCGGTGCCTGTCCTTGAGATTTCGCCGGTAGCCCCCGCTTTTGCGGGGATGAAACGGCTTGGGCGGAAGGGTCGCCCCAGCAAGCTTTCTGTTTGCCCATCCGGCACGGCCCCTTCGCCCATCGGCAAGGCCCAAAGAGCGCTTTAGACGAAGGGTTCACTTGCCCCTCCCCGCCGACAGGGTTAAGAGGTGCGCCAAATCAACGCAGACGGGGATGAGGACATATGGCGCGCAAGAAGATCGCACTTATCGGCTCGGGTCAGATCGGGGGCACTTTGGCCCATCTGGCGGCCCTTAAGGACCTTGGCGACATCGTGTTGTTTGATATTGTCGATGGCGTGCCTCAGGGCAAGGCGCTCGACATATCCCAGTCGGCTCCTGTGGAAGGCTATGATGCCAAGATCACCGGCACGTCCAAATATGAAGATCTGAGAGACGCCGACGTGGTGATCGTCACTGCCGGCGTGCCGCGCAAGCCGGGCATGAGCCGCGACGATCTGCTGGAAATCAACCTCAAGGTGATGGAGCAGGTGGGCGCCGGCATTGCCAAATATGCGCCAAAAGCCTTTGTTATCTGCATCACCAACCCGCTCGATGCTATGGTCTGGGCCCTGCAGAAATTTTCGGGGCTGCCGACCAATCGTGTGATCGGCATGGCGGGCGTACTGGATTCCTCGCGGTTCGTACATTTCATCGCCGATGAGCTTCAGGTCTCGGTGGAAGACATCAATGCCTTCGTGCTGGGCGGTCATGGCGATACCATGGTGCCGTTGGCGCGCTATTCGACGGTTGCGGGTATTCCGCTGACCGACATCGTCAAGATGGGCTGGATGAGCCGGGAGAAGCTCGACAGCATCATCCAGCGTACACGCGATGGCGGGGCAGAAATCGTCGGACTGCTCAAGACGGGTTCCGCGTTTTATGCGCCGGCGACGTCCGCCATTGCGATGGCCGAGAGCTATCTCAAGGACAAAAAGCGCGTCCTGCCAGCGGCCGCCTATCTGGACGGGCAGTATGGCGTCAAGGGCACCTATGTCGGCGTGCCGGTGGTGATCGGGGCCGGTGGCGCCGAGAGGATCATCGAGATCGCGCTGAACGCGGCCGAGCAGAAGGCGTTCGACAAATCGGTTGGCGCCGTGGAAGGCCTGATCGAGGCGTGCAAGAAGATCGCACCCAAGCTGGCTTAGTCATAATACTGCGCGCGTCGTCACCACCGGGCGGGTCCCGGTGGTCCACTCCACCCAAAGGTGGATTGCCGGCACGAGCCCGGCAATGACGATGGTTGGGGAAAATCGAGCCCGCCAAGCGGTCGGTTCCCACCTATTCTAAACCCACTCCGGGGGATACAAATGAACATCCACGAACATCAGGCTAAAGAGTTGTTGAAGTCCTACGGCGCGCCGGTGGCGCAGGGCGTGGCAATCTTTTCCGCCGATGAGGCCGAGGCGGCAGCGCGCCAGCTTCCCGGGCCGCTCTATGTGGTCAAGTCGCAGATCCATGCGGGCGGTCGCGGCAAGGGGAAGTTCAAGGAACTGGGCCCCGATGCCAAGGGCGGCGTGCGCCTGGCCAAGACCGTTGAAGATGTTGTTGCGTTCTCCAGGGAGATGCTGGGCAACACGCTGGTGACCAAGCAGACCGGCGACGCCGGCAAGCAGGTCAACCGGCTGTATATCGAGGATGGCGCTGACATTGCGCGTGAGCTTTATTGCTCGCTGCTGGTCGATCGCGCCACTGGCCGGGTGTCGTTTGTGGTGTCCACCGAAGGCGGCATGGATATCGAGGCGGTTGCCGAGCATACGCCCGAAAAGATCATCACCGTCGACATCGATCCCACTGCCGGTGTGACCGAAACCAATATCGGCGAGATCGTTGCCGCGCTGCAGCTTGAAGGCGATGCCAAGGCCGATGCAGCCACCTTGTTCCCGATCCTTTACAAGGCGTTCACCGAGACGGACATGAGCCTGCTCGAAGTGAACCCGCTGATCGTGATGACCGACGGGCATCTGCGCGTGCTGGACGCCAAGGTGAGCTTCGACAACAACGCCGCATTCCGCCACGAAGAACTCAAGCCCCTGCGCGACCTGTCGGAAGAAGACGCCAAGGAAATCGAAGCGTCCAAGTACGACCTTGCCTATGTGGCGCTGGATGGCAACATCGGGTGCATGGTCAATGGTGCCGGGCTTGCGATGTCCACCATGGACATCATCAAGCTTTACGGTGCCGAGCCGGCGAACTTCCTCGACGTGGGCGGTGGCGCGTCCAAGGAGAAGGTGACGGCCGCCTTCAAGATCATCACGGCCGATCCGGCGGTAAAGGGCATCCTGGTCAATATCTTCGGCGGCATCATGCGCTGCGACGTGATCGCCGAAGGCGTGATCGCTGCGGTCAAGGAAGTGGGGCTGCAAGTTCCGCTGGTGGTGCGCCTCGAAGGCACCAATGTGAAAGAGGGCAAGGCCATTCTGGATCAGTCCGGCCTGAACGTGATTTCGGCCGACGACCTCGACGATGCGGCGCAGAAGATCGTCGCTGCCGTCAAGCAAGCCGCCTAACGCCCCGCAAGAGAGATTCAAACCCATGTCGATTCTCGTCAATAAAGACACCAAGGTTCTCGTTCAGGGCCTCACCGGCAAGACCGGCACGTTTCACACTGAGCAGGCGCTGGCCTATTACGGCACCAAGATGGTTGGTGGCGTGAACCCCAAGAAGGCAGGCGAGACCTGGACCTCCGGTCTGGACGGATCGGCATCGCTGCCGGTTTATGCCAGTGTCGCTGAAGGCAAGGAAAAGACCGGCGCCAACGCGTCGGTGATCTATGTGCCGCCTCCGGGTGCGGCCGCTGCCATCGAGGAAGCAATCGATGCGGAAATCCCGCTGATCGTGTGCATCACCGAAGGCGTGCCAGTGCTCGACATGGTGCGGGTCAAGGCAAAGCTTGCCAAGAGCAAGTCGCGCCTGATCGGGCCGAACTGCCCAGGCGTTTTGACGCCCGAAGAATGCAAGATCGGCATCATGCCTGGCTCGATCTTTTCCAAGGGCTCGGTCGGTATTGTTTCTCGCTCCGGCACGCTTACCTATGAAGCCGTGTTCCAGACCACCAATGAAGGGCTTGGCCAGACTACGGCTGTCGGCATCGGCGGCGATCCGGTCAAGGGCACCGAGTTCATCGACATGCTCGAAATGTTCCTTGCCGACGAGGCCACCAAGTCGATCATCATGATCGGCGAAATCGGTGGCTCGGCCGAGGAAGAAGCCGCGCAGTTCCTGATCGATGAAGCCAAGCGCGGTCGCAAAAAGCCGATGGCGGGCTTTATTGCCGGACTGACGGCGCCAAAGGGACGCACCATGGGCCATGCTGGCGCCGTAATTTCGGGTGGTAAAGGCGGCGCGGAAGACAAGATCGCGGCGATGGAAGCCGCAGGGATTCGCGTTGCCAAATCCCCAGCCCGGATCGGGCGCACGCTGGCTGAGCTCTTGAAGGGATAAGGCGCAGCCTGCTGACCGCCATCACCCGGCTTGTCCGGGTGATCCGGCAGTGCCTGGACAAAGAGGGATTGCCCGGACAGGCCGGGCAATGACGGCGGAAATGCTCGGCTTCTTGCCCGCAAGTCGGTCGCGCTTCGGACACACAATGGTGCTAGCCATTGGCGTTCGCGGTGGCAACACAATCCAGTGAGCTGCGGGGCCAAACGGCGCCACAAGGCTTAACAGGATACAAAGGAAAAACGGGCAATAGTTCGCGAATTGTTTTGACCGTGTATTAGGCTGGCGATTGGCCGGTTCGACAAGAAGGATGGCGGGGCGTTGGCCTCGCGGCAAAAAGCGATGACACGACAGGAAAAGAACGACGCGTTCTTGCTGACCTCGTTCCTCTATGGTGGGAACGCCGACTACATCGAGCAACTCTATTCACGCTACAAGAGCGACCCCTCCAGCGTCGATGAGACCTGGAAAAGCTTTTTCGGCAAGCTTGACGATGCCGAAGGCGTCGCCGAGCAGAACGCCGATGGCCCGAGTTGGAGCCGCAAGGACTGGCCACAGAGCGCCAATGGCGAATTGGTCAGCGCGCTGGATGGCAATTGGGGCGATATCGCCGTCAAGACCGAGAAGGCCATCGCCAGCAAGGCCCAGGCGCTGGGCGTAGCCAAGACGAGCGTCGCAGACGTGTTGCAGGCTACCCGCGATTCCATTCGCGCCATCATGATGATCCGCGCTTACCGCATGCGTGGGCATCTGCATGCCGACCTCGACCCGCTCAAGATGAAGGCCGAAGAGCCGGCACCAGAGCTTGATCCCAAGAGCTATGGGTTTACCGAGGCCGACTACATCCGCA
>JAQGJI010000182.1 GCA_028290685.1 Devosia sp.
ACCCATTTCCATGGCGTCCAATACGCCATGCCGTTCCTTGTGCAGCAGAACCGCCGCCTTGGCGGAGAAGACGTTTCCGACCAGGTGCAACTGACCGCTGCCGGCAAGCACGTCGTCGTGGTCGGTGGCGGCGATACCGCCTCGGACTGCGTCGGCACCAGCTTCCGCCAGGGCGCCATTGCCGTCACCCAGCTGGACGTGCGCCCCATGCCGCCCGAGCTTGAAAACAAGCTGACCAACTGGCCCAACTGGGCGGTCAAGATGCGCACCTCGTCCTCCCAGGCCGAAGGCGCCATCCGCGAGTTCGCCGCCGGCACCATGAAGATCATCGGCAACAGCAAGGGTCACGTCACCGGCGTTGAATGCGCCCGCGTGGATCGCACCCGCCAGCCCATCGCGGGCACCGAGTTCGTCATCAAGGCGGACCTCGTCCTGCTCGCCATCGGCTTTGCCGGCCCCGTGCAGGACGGTATGCTGACCGAGTTGGGCGCCCAGCTGGACAAGCGCGGCAATCTCTTTGCCGATACGCTGAGCTACAAGACCACGGTCCCCAAGGTCTACGCCGCCGGCGACATGCGCCGTGGCCAGTCCCTCGTCGTCTGGGCCATCCGCGAAGGGCGCCAGGCCGCCCGCTCCATCGATTTCGACCTGATGGGCAAGACGGATCTGCCGCGGTAGCGTCGCACCCACCACACGACCCCTCCCCCTCAAGGGGGAGGCCAGGTGGGGTTTCCCCCATAACCCCGTGCGGTTACTGTCAACGCTAACACTCTGCTAACGTATTCGGCCTATCCGCTGCGTCACGTGGAATGGCATGTGACTGGAAGTTGTCATGACCCAAAAGCCTTATGTCGTTGAAGAATTGATCTCGGCCAAGTCCATCGCCGCGCGCGTCGAGGCTCTCGCCAAGGAGATCTCAACCCACTACGCCGACAGCGAAAAGCTGGTCGTCGTCGGCCTTTTGCGCGGCTCCTTCATCTTCATCGCCGACCTCGTCCGCGAAATAAACCTGCCGGTGGAAGTCGACTTCCTTGAGGCCTCTTCCTATGGAAGCTCCACCGAATCAAGCAGGGAAGTGCGTATTCTCAAGGACTTACGCGGCGAGATCGCCGGCCGCGATGTGCTCGTCGTCGAGGATATCATCGACACCGGGCACACCCTCAAGCACGTGCTGGAGATCCTTGAAACCCGTCACCCCCGCCGCATCGAGATCTGCGCCCTGCTCAACAAGCCCTCCCGTCGCGAGACCGAGGTCAACGCAAAATGGGTGGGCTTCGATATCCCGGACAAATTCGTTGTCGGCTATGGCATTGATTATGCTCAAAGAGACCGGAACCTGCCGCACATCGGCGCCGTCCGGTTTACCGCAGAGGGCTAACGCGCGGCGTTTCCGGCCGCAGCGGCATCAGGGTCGATCCCGACCCCGAACGCATCGGCGCGCCCGACCGGTGCCATTACAAGCTGATCCAGCGAAAACGGCTGCTGTGGAGCCGAAGGACTTGTGGCCATTAACAAATCTCCCGCTCGCTGCGGCGCGCGGCTGAGCGGAACCACTGCCCCGGCCACCTCCAGCAAGCGGATTTGTCCCAATCCCTGGTAGGGCGGCCGCACCATGGCCGCAGCATCCGTTCCGGTAAGCGGATCAGCGACAGCGATCGAAACCCCACCGCCTCCGCGGTAGAAGGTCTGGACCGACTGGCTCAGGTAAAAGGCCAGCTTATCAGCACCGGCGGTAGAAAAATGAATGCCATCGTCCCTGCGCATCAAGGCATTTTGTCCATTCACATCAGGACCATAGGACGAATATTTGTCGTCCTCGCCCAAAAATCGTTCGTAGATATCCAAGAATTCCGCACCGCCGGAAAAGGTCGCCAGCCGCTGAATATTGCTGATCTGACTGATCGCCGCCGAATATTCGCTCTTGGCCATGGGCGGCAGCCCGATCCAGATCACCGGCTTCCTTGCTTGGCGCAACTTACCCAGGAAATCGGCGATCCGGCTCTGGTAAGCCGCATTCCATTCATCGGTGAGCGGCGCATAGGATATGCCGTTTACCGCAAGGTCCTGGCGATCGTTGATACCGATGATGACCACAGCCAGATCGAAGCTGTTGGCTGCAATCTGCTCGTCGATTGCACGACTCCAGTCGAAGAAATCAGCACGAACAAAGCCGGATGCGTTCACGCTTTGATTGATGATCGCAATATTGGGGTCCTCGGCATAGAACCTGTCCAGTGCCTTGCTCAGATCGTTGGCAAGCGAGTCGCCAAATACTGCCAGGCGCGTCGCGTTTTCCGCCTTTTCGACTTTCGGTTTGGGCGGCGGCAACGCTGGGGCTGGTTCAGCCCGCGGCTCTGCCCGTCTTGGCTGCCGACGTTGTTGCTGCTGTACTGGAGGGGGCTGTGGCGCTGCTTGCTCTTCGCCAAACAGCATATCGAACAGCGTTCGACGCTTCTGCTGCTGCGCGATCTCGATGCGTGCTTCGTTTTGGGCAAAGGCCGGCCCCACGTCCAGGAGAACGAGCAGGGCGACCAGCATTGCACTTATCCAAAGCTTCACGGCTAGCCTCGATCCAAACGCAGCCTCCATTTAGCAAAGGCTGGCGTCAAAGGCCAATCCTGTCGCCACAAGTTTATCGCGAGGAGGTGAGAGCTTCAAAAGCACCGCGTGTAATGAAGCCATCTGCTACCTCACCGCGCGCTGCCTGGAACTGTGCGTAGGCTTCCTGGGTGATCGGGCCAAGTCTTCCATCGACGGCCCCCTGATAGAGTCCCAGCCGGAGCAGGTTCTCCTGGATTGCCTTGCGCTCAGACAGGTTCGGGAATGTCGTACTGCGTGGCCAGTCATCAACAAAAGCCCCACCGCCTTTGAGCCGATCGGCCATATGGGCAACGCTCATGGCGTAGCTATCGGAAAAATTATAGCCCTTGAGCACCAGATAATTCTGGGTCATCAGGAATTTCGGCCCGTCCTTGCCAGCCGGCACATAAAGGAAAACCGGTAGATCAAGGTCGGCAAACCGGCGTGCGGCAACGCGCGTTACGCCGCGTTCCGCAAAAAAGGAAACCGGACGCATCTGGGTGCGCGTCGCCAGCAGGTAGTCGAACCCGTCAGGTACGACCACCTCCATGCCCCAGTCCACACCCGGCTGATAGCCCAAAGACCTCAGAAAACGAGCGCTGGTTGTCAGTGCGTCGGGCAAGGAGCGATGTAGATCGACCTGCCCGTCGCCATCGCCATCCGCTCCATGGGCGACAACGTTTGACGGGTTGACTTGCAAATGCCCGATGGCTCCGGCCCAGGAGCCGACAAGCTCCCCTGGGCCCGCCGCACCGCGTTGCACCAATTGCAACGCGGCGATCAAATCTGCCTGGTCCTCCACGAAGCGGGAGCGCCGCTGATGCACCAAGGTCGCCAGTGAGCGCACGATCGGCCGGATCAAATCCGGGTTGTCGAGCACAGCGCCGTAGTCGGTCTCCATGCCCCAGATCGCGCCAAGTATGTAGGGATCCACTCCATAGGCCTGACCGACCGAGGCGAAAAGCTGACTGTTTCGCCCGATCGCCGCCCTGCCCCGCTCGATGCGGCTGCCCGTTACCCGACCCTCGATATAGTCCCACATCGTAGTCGTGAACTCGGGCTGCGCCGAAACCAGGTTGGGCACACGCGGATCGGGCGTGAGCCCGGCCATGACAGAGTCATAGGTCAGGCCGTCGATCCCGGCAGCGAGCGCGCTGGCGCGGAAGTTGGCAATAAAGCTTTGAAAGCTTTCCACCGGCTGTGCCCAGGCCGGTGTCGTCCACAAGAGGAAGAAAACAGCGATCAGCCGCATTGTCCTGCTCCTTCCCTCAGCGGTTGCGGGTCATAAGATGGCGCTCCCAGGCATAGGCGGACGCAACGATTTCGGTAAGGTCATCATGTTGCGGCACCCATCCCAGCACCTGTCGTGCTTTCTCGCCCGTTGCGGTCACCGAAGCAGGATCGCCAGGGCGGCGCGGGCCTTCATCGGCGCGCAAGGCGACACCGGAAACCTTTCGTACCGTTTCAACCACCTGGCGTACTGAATAGCCCTGTCCATAGGCACAATTGATCGTGGTGCTTTCCCCCCCTTCGCGCAAATGCCTGAGCAGCAGGGCATGGGCTGCGATCAGATCGGTGACGTGGATATAATCGCGCACGCAGGTGCCGTCCGGGGTCTCATAATCGGTGCCGAAGATATCCATCTTCTCGCGCTGCCCCAGTGCCGTCTGGCATGCCACTTTGATGAGGTGAGTGGCAAAGGGCGTGGATTGCCCGCTGCGCTTGCCAGGGTCGGCGCCAGCAACGTTGAAATAGCGCAACACGCCGAATGTCAGCGGGTGAGCCGCAGCAACGTCGGCCAACATCATCTCGGTCATCAGCTTGGAGCGACCGTAGGGTGACATCGGGCTAAGCGGCGTAGTTTCCACGACAGGGTCCAGGCCCGTCATGCCGTAAACCGCAGCGGTTGAGGAAAAAATGAAGTTCTTGACCCCGCCAAGCACCGCAGCCTCGATCAGATTGCGCGACGTCGCGGTATTGTTGGCGTAATACTTAAGAGGGTCCGAAACCGACTCCGGCACGACGATGGAGCCGGCGAAATGGATGATTTCGCCGATGTCGTACCGCTCGATCAGGGCGCGAACGAATGGTATGTCGCCAGCGTTCCCATGCTCAAAGACAGCCCTGCCATCGACCGCCCAGTCGAAGCCGGTGGTGAGATTGTCGAGCACGACGACAGTCTCTCCCGCATCTGTCAGGTTCAGCACCATGTGGCTGCCGATATAGCCTGCCCCTCCGGTTACCAACACCGCCATCGATTAACTCCTTGGCATAAACGCTTATTTGCCGTGATGATATTGCAGGAAAGTTGCGATAGCTTTACGCGCAATTCAACATGGAGCGCCATCTTGCCCAAACGCGTCAGAACAGCCGTTTTTCCCGTAGCGGGTCTTGGAACCAGATTTCTGCCAGCGACCAAGGCACTGCCAAAAGAAATGCTGACTGTTGTTGATCGCCCGCTCATCCAATACGCCGTTGATGAAGCGCGCGAGGCCGGCATTGAACATTTCGTGTTCGTCACCGGTCGGAACAAGGGAGTGATCGAAGACCATTTCGACCGCCAATTCGAGCTGGAGACCACGCTGGAAGTGCGCGGCAAAACGGCAGCGTTAAGCGAATTGCGCAAGGATCTGCCCTCTGCAGGCCGGACCAGCTTTACCCGTCAGCAAGAGCCGCTTGGCCTGGGCCACGCCGTATGGTGCGCCCGCGACATCGTGGGTGACAATCCCTTCGCTCTCCTGCTGCCCGATATGCTGTTCAAGGGCGAACCGGGCGTGCTGCGGCAAATGATGGATGCCTATGAAGAAGCCGGCGGCAACATCATCGCCGTCGAAGAGGTGCCCGAACAAGAAGTCTCCTCCTATGGCGTGATTGCCCGAGGAGAGGGGCCCGATACTGGTTTCCGCCTTACCGGCATGGTCGAAAAACCCAAACGCGAAGCCGCACCTTCGAACCTCATCATTTCGGGGCGCTATATCCTTCAGCCGCAAATTTTCAACCTGCTGGCTAATCAGACGCGTGGGGCCGGCGGGGAAATTCAATTAACCGACGCCATGCAGACGCTGATGCACAACCAGGACTTCACGGGCGTCAAATACAAGGGCCGGAGTTTCGATTGCGGGGCAAAGATCGGCTTTTTGACCGCAAATGTCGTGTACGCGCTTGATCGCGAAGACATTCGTGAGGGATTCATCAAGGAGCTGCGCAAGCTCGATCTGGGCGAGCATTTCTAACGCGAGACGGTGACGCCTAAAGTTACCCTTTGGGCGTCTTCCACACCACTGGACGAGTTATCGGCGTAATCGAACCTATAGTCTGCCGTGACGGCTGTATGGGCGTTCACCGCATAGTCCGCCCCCAGAGCCCAGCCATATCCCTTTTCAGTATCGCTTGTGCCGATGAATCGAGCCGAACTCCAATCGGCGCCGGCCCGCAGCCCCAGCCAGGAATTAACCTGATAGCCAATTGCCAGGTTTGCTGCATATTCGATGCGGGCGACTCCGGGGTTGTTTGGGCCGGCTGGGGCAACGATTGTGCTGAACCCTGCCTGAATCTGCCAAGTTGGATCGGGCTTGAAGGTGATGGCGGCGTCATGGAGGCGGGTGGAAAACTCACCCAGCCCCACCTCGTCGTATCGGCGCAAATTCAAGCCGGTGGAGAGCGTCGCTTCCAGGACTTCGTTCCAACGTCCGGTAATGCCGCCCTTGATCGTGGTGTCGGTGGCATCATTGGTCATCAAAGGCTCTGAAGATGGCCGATCAAATATTTCGCGGCCCAAACCGGCCAGGGCAAAAACCTCAAAGATCGGGGTTGCTCGAAAGCCGATGCGCAAATCAGTATCGAGGGACCAGAAATTTTGGTCACTGTTGTCGAGTTTGACCGCGCCGGTTTGCGTCGTTTCCCCATAAACCTCGCGTTGCACGGCGCCAGTGATGGCAACATTGAACTTGCCGAACCGGCGGACAAGGCGCGCATCGGCGCCCCCGCCACGCGTCTGGGGCGCGACAACGATGTTGCTCGCAAGCCCGGGAGTGCCCGCGATGGCTTGCGCCAGCGACACATAGCCGTTGCCAGAAATGGAGGTGACGCGATCGAGCCTATATTCGCCGGACAGGTTCAGCCGCAGTGCGCTGATGTCGATCTGTTGTTCTTGCGGGCGGGCGAGCTCTGCAGCTCCCGTGACGTTGATAGCCGACCGGCTGCCCTGGCGATCAAGACTGAGGGTTGGCGCCAGGAAAACATCGAACCGGTTCGCGTCGCGGGTTTTGGTGTAGGTGCCGCGTAACGCCATGGACCAGTCAGTGTCAAAAAACGCATCGTAGGGCTCATCGACCCGTTCCTCATGCGCCGGCGCAGGTGCACCGGGTGGGCCAGGGGACAACAAGCGTTCATTGTGGACAACTGAGCCGTCGCCGGCAGAATGATCGGATGCGGCAAAGGCCGGCGCCACCAGGAGAAGCACCCAAAGCGCAGTGCTTTGCCAACTGGAGTGCCGCATTGCCAAAAAAACCGCTCCAAAGCTCAACAAGGGTAATCGGCGTGCCGATCGAACGTCTGGTCGAGTTTTTCAGTTTATGGTTAAGGAAGCGTTCCGCTCATCAAGGTGCAGGCTCGACGGCCAAGACGGCCCCGGAACTGCCAACTATCCTGACCCGCTGACCGGCGGGCAGGTCCGGTCCTGAGACCCGCCACACCGTGTCGCCAAGCGTAACCCGGCCAAAACCCTGCCTTATGGGTTGTTCAAGCAGGGCTTCCTGGCCGATGAACTGCTCTGCCCGCCGATTAAGAAGAGGGCGATCGGTTATGGGGGGACGATTGCGGCTATAGCGGAGCCATACCAGGATGGAGCCGAGAGACAAAACCCCAAAGACCAGCCATTGCAGGGGCCAGGCAATAGGTTGAAACAGCAGCATCAGGCCAGTCACTATGCCGGCTATGCCCATCCACACCAATATGCCGCCGGGCAGCACAAGCTCGAGCGCAAGCAGGATCAGGCCAGCGATGATCCAGGACCATGGTCCGTTGGCAGCAATGAAATCGATGACCTGCATGCAGAACTCTTGTTATTGGCCTGTGGAGGGAGGCCGGCTGGCCCGGGCCGGCAGCGGGGCTGCACCGCCAAAAGTTTCCCTGGCAATTTCCCCAATGCCCCCGATAGCGCCAATCACGCTGGCTGCTTCCACAGGAAGCATCAGGATTTTCTGGTTGGGCGATGTGGCAATGCTTTCAAGCGCCTTGATGTAATTGTTTGCAACGAAATAGTTGATCGCCTGCACATTGCCAGATGCAATAGCCTCGCTGACCATCTGGGTCGCCTTGGCCTCCGCCTCGGCGGATCGTTCGCGGGCCTCGGCATCTCTGAAGGCGGCCTCCCGGCGGCCTTCGGCTTCCAGCACCTGGGCCTGCTTGGCCCCTTCAGCCTGCAATATCGCCGACTGGCGGCGCCCCTCTGCTTCCAGGATCGCCGCACGCTTCTCGCGCTCTGCCTTCATTTGGCGGCCCATCGACTCCACCAGGTCCTTGGGCGGATCAATATCCTTGATTTCAATACGAGTGATCTTGATCCCCCAAGGGGAAACGGCCGTGTCAACGACCCGCAACAATCGCTCATTGATTTCATCGCGGTGACTGAGAAGTTCGTCCAGGTCCATCGACCCCATCACCGTGCGAATATTGGTCATGGTCAGATTGAGGATGGCATTTTCCAGCCCCGATATTTCATAGGCTGCAGCGGCCGCATCAAGCACTTGATAGAAGGTCACTCCGTTGGCCGTGATCGAAGCATTGTCGCGGGTGATAACCTCCTGGTGGGGAACGTCGAGCACCTGCTCCATGACGTTGATCTTTTTCCCGACGGTGTCGATGAAGGGCACAATCAGGTTCAGCCCCGGCTTGAGAGTGCGCGTATACTTGCCGAACCGCTCGATCGTGTAGTTGTAGCCCTGCGGCACCTGCTTGGCACCCGCAAACAACACCAGAAGCGCCAACACACCCAGGGCGATCAACGTGATGCTGAGCCCGTCAAGTGCGAAGCCATTCAACAAGTCCATCGCTGATTCTCCTGCGGTAACTGCCGGGCGAGCTTATGGAGCCCACCAGAGCGGCGCAATGACTTAGCGAGTCGGAACAAAGCTTGGCCAAGACTCGTTTGACCAAGCAGTGTTGTTCCCCATTCCGAGTGTACCATGCCAGCGTCCCGCCCCATCTGGAAAGGCCAGCTCCGCCTCTCGCTGGTTTCTATTGCGGTCGAGCTCTATACGGCGACCAAGTCCAACGCCAAACCGAGTTTTCGGCAGATTCATGAGCCATCGGGCAAGCCCGTGCACTACCAGAAGGTGGTTGATGGCATCGGTCCGGTTGACAGCAACGAGATCATGAAGGGATTCGAGTACGAAAAGGGCGACTACGTGTTGCTGACGGATGAAGAAATCGATGCAGTCCGGCTGGAAACCCGCAAGACCCTGGAGCTTACGCAGTTCGTTGGCTCCAATGAAATCGATCCGCTTTACTACGACAAGCCCTATTACATGGTTCCTGCCGACGATCTGGCCGATGACGCTTTCGTGGTCATCCGCGATGCTCTGCGCAAGAGCGACAAGGTCGGGCTGGGGCAATTGGCGCTGCGGGGCAAGGAATACCTGGTGGCGGTCAAGCCTGCGGGGAAGGGCTTGCTGCTCGAGACCCTCCACTACCAGGACGAGTTGCGCAACTCCGATCCCTATTTCTCCGACATTCCCCAGCGCAAAGCCGATGCGGACCTGCTCGAGGTGGCCACGGCGCTGATCAGCAAGAAGACGGACAAGTTCGATGCGAAGGTGTTCAAGGATCATTACCAGGTTGCCCTGCGCGAGTTGATCGCGCGCAAGCTCAAGAGCAAGGGCAAGAAGGTCAGCACCAAAGATGAGACCTCCGCCAAACCCAGCGGCTCCAACGTCGTCGACCTCATGGCGGCGTTGAAATCGAGCCTTGAAGGCGGAGAAAAGCCGGCACCCGGCAAGGCCGCGCCGCGCAAGACGGTGACCAAGCCGGCAGCCAAAGCTGCGCCCCGCAAGAAAGCGAGCTAGCCCATGCCAGCCAAGGCTGAGACGCTGCTCAAGGAATACCGGGCCAAGCGGGATTTCACCAAGACCCAGGAGCCGTCGGGTTCAACGGTGACCCAGCCCAGCGGCAAGGGCGGCCGGTTCGTGGTCCAAAAGCACGACGCCACGCGCCTTCATTACGATTTCCGGATCGAACTGGATGGCGTGCTCAAGAGTTGGGCGGTCACCAAGGGTCCCTCGGACAATCCAGATGACAAACGCCTTGCCGTGCGGGTTGAGGACCACCCCGTTGACTACGGCAGCTTCGAGGGCACCATCCCCCAGGATGAATATGGCGGCGGCACGGTGATGCTGTGGGACGAAGGGAGCTGGGAGCCGATCGGGGATCCCCATGCCGGTTTGGCAAGTGGCGATCTGAAGATGCGGCTCAATGGCAAGCGCATGCAGGGGGAATGGGTCCTGGTTCATATGAAGGGCCGCGATACCCAGCGTAAAGCAGGTCCGGCCCGACAAAACTGGTTGCTGATCAAGCACCGGGACGACTTTGCTGCCGAGGGAGAAATCCTGACCGAAAGGTTCACCACTTCGGTGTCCACCGGCCGTGACCTCGATGGAATTGCCAAGGGTTTGAAGCCCAAAAAGCCAGCCTCGACCAAGCGGGCCGCAATCTCGCCCTCGGATCGGGCAAAGACGGCAAAACCGTCGCAGGCGCCAGGCCAAGCCGGATCGAAACCGCTCCCGACGTTTCGTCAGCCGCAACTCGCCACTCTGGTCACCGATGTACCGCAGGGCGCTGGGTGGGTGTTCGAGATGAAGTATGATGGCTATCGGTGCCAAGCGGCGATCGCCGGAAATCAGGTCAGGCTGTTTACCCGCACCGGCAAAGACTGGAGCAAGCAGTTCGCGGCGATTATTCCCTCGCTTGCACAGATCACAAAAGGCACGGCCCTGATCGATGGTGAGCTTTGCGCCTTCGATAGCCAGGGCCGCACGGATTTCTCGACGCTTAAGGACCATCTCTCCAACGGCGGGCCGTTGACCTTTTTCGCCTTCGATCTGATCGAGCAGGACGGAGAGAACATTGCCAGGCTGCCGTTGATCGAACGCAAGGCACGGCTGGAAAAGCTCCTGGGCAAGGCCAAGCAATCGTCTTTGGTGCAGTTTTCCGCCCACGTGACTGGCAACGGCCAGAAGGTGTTCGATGCGATCTGCCGGGAAGGGCACGAGGGCATCATCGCCAAGAATGCCAACTCGCCTTATCGCAGCGAGCGTACGCGCGACTGGCTCAAGATCAAATGCGCCAAGCGCCAGGAATTTGTCATCGCAGGCTGGTCGCCATCAACCAAAAAGAAGAGTTTCGCCTCCCTGCTGTTGGGTAGTTGGGAAGACGGCAAGCTTGTTTACCGCGGACGGGTTGGCACCGGCTTCACTGTTCAAAGCGCGGAGGAGCTTCAGGAAAGGCTTGAGAGCCTGGCCCTCAAGGCCAGCCCGTTCGAGGCTGTCCCCAGACCCGTTGCTCGCACCGCCAGGTGGGTTGCTCCCGATCTGGTGGCCGAAATCGGCTTCACCGAATTTACCCCGGACGGTGTTTTGCGCCATCCTTCGTTTCTTGGCCTGCGTGAAGACAAGCCTGCTCGAGAGGTCAAGCTTGAAAAGCCCCTGGCAGCGCCCGCACCATCTGTCGCGCTTACTTCCCAAGCCGGCATCAACGCTGCCGAAGCTGCGGGCGTCAAGCTGACCAGTCCGGAGCGGGTCATCTACCCTGGCCAGGGCGTCACCAAGGCCGATCTGGTCGCTTATTATGCGGCGGTGGCGGAGCGCATGCTCCCCTATGTCGAACACAGGCCACTGAGCCTGCTCCGTTGTCCGCAGGGGCGCGCCAAATATTGCTTTTTCCAAAAGCATGACACAGGCGGGTTTTCGGACGAAATGAAGTCCATATTGATTACGGAAAAGGACGGCACGACAGAGGATTACTTCTTTGTCGACAACCTTGCAGGGCTGATTGCCGGTACGCAGATGAATGTTCTTGAGTGGCATTTGTGGGGGGCACGTACCAAGGACATAGAAAAGCCGGAACGCATCATTTTCGACATTGATCCGGACGAAGGCCTGGGCTTTGAGCACGTGCGCAGTGCTGCCAAGGAAATCCGGTCTGCGCTCGAGGACCTCGGGCTTCAAAGCTATGCACTGGTCAGTGGCGGCAAGGGCATTCATGTGATTGCCCCGCTCAAACCCAAACTTGAATGGCCCGAGATAAAAGCCTTCAGCAAAGGCTTCGCCCAACGGCTCGCCGAGCACTATCCCGACCGTTTCACTGCCAATATGAGCAAGGCGCGGCGCAAGGGTAAGCTGTTCATTGATTATCTGCGCAACGAACGCGGCTCGACTGCCGTGGCGCCGTGGTCCAGCCGTTCCCGCGAAGGCGCCCCGGCCGCGGTGCCGGTGAGCTGGGAAGAACTTGAGACCATTGAAGCGGCGAACCAGTT
Source organism: Devosia sp. (assembly GCA_028290685.1). Taxonomy (GTDB): domain Bacteria; phylum Pseudomonadota; class Alphaproteobacteria; order Rhizobiales; family Devosiaceae; genus Devosia. Next base: position 12,110 of record JAQGJI010000182.1, read on the forward strand.
CAGCCTTGCTGCTGCTGCCGGACGCGCCAAGCAGCCGGATCCCTGGAAAGATTACTTCGCGGTGAGCCAGACTGTCACCAAGACCATGCTCAACAAGATCGGCGCCTCCGCCTAGGGCATCGGCACGGAGACGCGGCGGTCAAGAGCCAGGGTGAGCAAGATCACCACGAAGGCAAAGATCATCATGCCCAGGGCAATGACATGGGCCTCGTTCCATTGCAGGCGCTCGACATAATCGTAAAGCGCGATGGCAACAACCTTGGTTTGGCCGGGTATATTGCCGCCGATCATCAGCACTACACCGAACTCCCCGACCGTATGGGCAAATGTCATCAGGGTGCCTGTGACATAGCCGGATCTGGCCAGCGGGAATGCCACCAGCCAGAAGCGCTGCCAGTTGGTTGCCCCAAGGCTTGAGGCCGCCTCCAGCGGCTCGTTGCCGATGGCCGCAAAAGCGTTGCGCAGGGGCTGCACCATGAAGGGCAGTGAATAAAAAAAGGAACCGATAACCAGCCCGATGAAGGAGAAGGCCAGGGTGCGGCCGCCCCAGAGACCGGCAATCCAGCCGCCTGGACCATTGGGCCCCAAAGCAATCAGGAGATAAAAACCCAGCACTGTCGGGGGCAGCACCAAGGGCATCGAGACCAGCGCACCAATCGCCTCGCGATAGCGGCTATGGCTGCGCGCCAGCCACCAGGCTATCGGGGTTCCGATCACCAGCAAGACGAGGGTGTTGATCGTGGCCAGCATCAGCGTCAGGCTGACCGGGGTCCAGATGTCGCCAAAACTCATCCGTGAACCTCATTGCGCGGTGACGTAACCGGCGGCTTCAATGACCTGCAAAGCGGTTTTTCCCTGAAGGAAATCGAGATATGCCATAGCCGCGGGGTTGGTTCTGCCCTGCTCAAGCAGCACGCCATCCTGGCGAATGGGCTGGTAATCCTGGGGAGGAACGAGCCAGACCGAGGATTTTCCCACCACCTGGCTTGCAGCAACAAAGCCCAGTTCCGCATTGCCGCTTTCAATGAACTGCAAGGTCTGCGTGATGTTTTCGCCGGTGACGAGCTTGGAAGTAACGGCATCGATCAAACCGAGCTTACCAATCACCTCAAGCGCCGCTCTGCCATAGGGCGCGGTTTGGGGATCGGCGATGGCAACCTTGTCGAAATCACCGCTGGCGAGCACGGCAGCGCCATCGCTGAGGTCGAGCGTGGTGCTGTACAGAGCCAATGCACCGATAGCGTAGGTAAACACGGTACCCTCGACGCCAAACCCCTCAGCAACGGCTCTGCTTGGCCGCTCGTCGTCTGCGGCCAAAAAGACATCAAACGGCGCCCCCTGGCTGATCTGGGTGTAAAGCTGGCCGCTAGCACCAAAGCTATAGCCCACATCATGGCCCGTTTCAGCCTTGAACAAGGGAGCCAGTTGCTCTGCGACTTGGGTAAAGTTGGCGGCGACCGCAACCCTGACGCTGTCAGCCCAGGCAGTGGGGCAGAGCAGTATTCCCAACACGAACGAGAGGAACAGCAAGCGCACCATCGTGCCTCCAGAACTTCAAGGTAGGAGCCCCATCCAGCAAAAGTCAAACCCGCAAGGCTGAAGCTTCTCGCGCCAGCGCTTCGATCCGCGCCCAAT
>JAQGJI010000215.1 GCA_028290685.1 Devosia sp.
AAGGGTCTGCTTCACCCCAGACCATGACTATACCAAGGAGCTTCTTTCCGCCGCCCCAGGCTCGCACCCGGTCCGCAAGCGCATCATGTCACGCCATCGCTACGTGGCGTGACCCGAACTCAGACGATCTCGATCCAGTTGGGGTTGCTGCCAGTTTCGACCATCCCGGCTGGCACCAGCATCGCACCGTTTATGCGAAACACCGCGAGGCGATGGCTCCGGGTTCCTGCCGCGACCAGCCATACTCCTGAAGGGTCGATGGCAAAGCCTCGCGGCTCCGGTTCGGTCTCAACGCGATGGCCGGGATCAAGGCCCCCATCGGCGCGGACGACAAACGCGCTGATCGTGCCGGTCCGCCTTTCGCTGGCAAACAGCGCTGTTTCATCCGGCACCAGGTGAATGTCTGCGGCGGAGCCGCGTCCGGCGCCATCGATCAGGTGCACCGATTGCCTGATTTGCCTGTCCGGCCCGAAGACGTCTACGCTGGCACTGAGTTCGTTGACGACGTAAAGGATTCCGGTCCGCGACTTCACAAAGTGCCGGGGGCCCGATTGTGCCGCCGCGAGATATCGTGGCCCTTCCACAGTAAGCTGCCCGTTCTGCCAGCCTAGCTGCAGCACCCGATCCGTACCGAGGCTCGCCACCAGCAGTTCGCCCCCTGCGTCTGCCACAGCATGCGCCTTGGGCCCGATGTCGAGCACCTGCGCGGTGGGCAGAACCGACCCGTCAGAGGCCAGGGGGTTGCGCGTTATAACGCCCGATACGTAGGAGGCGCCCAGCACGCTTGAGTTGAGCACCGATATATAGGCTGGCGGCGCCGACACCTCGGCTTGGCTGTGGGCGGCCAGCATGCCGTCGCGCCACTCGAAGCCGATGATCCTGGGCTGCACGCCGCGATAGCCCACATAAAGCCGCCGATGGTCTGCCGACCAGGCCATGGGCGTCGAACTCCCCTTACCGGCAACACCGGGAAAACCAATCTGCTGCTGCAGCGTCAACCTTCCATTCGCTTCCAGCCGGTATCGAGCCACGGCATTGTCGCCGGCCAGCCCCACAAAGACCTCCATGTCCATGCTATGGGCGCGCGAAGGTGAGCAGGGTCTGCGCCGCGCTTCGGGCATCGTAGAACGACGTGGCGTTTAGCAGCCTGTTGTCCTGATGCATCATGAAATCGACCTGGGTGATCATGTCTCGATACGCCCGCCATTCCGGGTCTGCCATCATCCCCGCCCGCCTGGCCTCGCGGTCCGCTGCATTCTTGTAGGCCCAGACATGGGTGTAGCTGTTTTGCGGGCCGCTTTCCGTGAGCGCATAGACCAAGGGCGCACCCATGTGCCGGCTCTGAACGGCAAAGCCATGTCTGCCGTAAAGTTCCAGATGCTGTCCGGCAGTTCCCGGTCGGCAATGGTAGGTGCGCATATCAAACAACATTGCTGTCCTCACATTTGTTATATAAAGGTACTTCTTGGTGACGGCATATGTCAAACGAAAGAACATCTGGACCTGATCGCTCAGGAGCAAAATTTCCTGACGACCACAGTGCGGGTCTATTCCGCCAAGGAACGCGCCATTAATGCAATTTGATGGGCCGTCGCTAAGGGCTGGCGCAGCAGAGTCTGGCCAGGAGACGGGCCTTCTGGTTCTCGCCCGGAAAAACAGATGCGGCATCAGACGGATGAAGCGCCCTTTGCCGGACATTCAGGCAATACGCTCTACTTCCATGAAGCAGGCGCAGGGGTTTGAACCTGGTGCTCGCCGCTGACCCGCAGGACTTGGTCCAGTTGCGCGGCACCGTGCACAAGACCGTCTCAGCCAGCATCATTGCGTCGCTGGACAAGGAGCTGACCAATAATAGCGCTAACGATATCGCCGGATCATGCGGGACGCCGCAAGGTAAAGACATTTCCGGGACGGTATGGCCCGACACGGCGTGGGCCGCGGTCAGCCGGATCACCCCTTGCCCTTGCCCAGTTTTGTTACCAGCAACTGATTGAGGCGCATCTTGTCGGCATCAACCACCTCGAACACGTAGCCGGCAGCCTCCACCCTGTCGCCCTTGCGCGCGGCGCGGCGCAGGCGGTGAACAATGAAGCCTCCAATGGTTTCATACCCCGCTTCGGCTTCAAGGTGCTTGATCCCCAAGGCGCGGGTGACATCCACAAAGGGGGCCACCCCATCGACCAGCCAGCTATGCTCATCGCGCTTGAGGATGGCCTGTTCCTCGAAGGGATTGGCCAGCCCCTGCATCAGGGCGCCCATCAAATCCTTGAAGGTGACGACGCCAACGACGTGCGCGTACTCGCTCACCACGATTGCAAAGCCGGTACTCTGGGCCTGAAACTCGGCCAGAACCTCCCAAACGTTCAATGTATCGGGCACCGACAGCACGTCCCGGCGCGCCTTGGCGAAGTCCACTTCTCCGTGCTTGTCGATGGCAGTCGCCAGCACGTCCTCGGCGCGCACGCAACCGATCACCGCATCAATGCCGCCGTCGCAGATCGGGTAATGCGAAAAAGGCCGCCGCCGTACTTTGTCCTGCTGCACCTCATGGGGGTCACTGATGTCGAGAAAAACGATGTCATCCCGAATGGTCATGACCGAGGTAACGCTGCGCAATTCCAGCGCCAGGACGTTCTCGATCAAACGATGCTCGTTTTTCATCAACATGCCCGAAGCAGCGCCGCCCGCCAGGATGAGCCGGAAGTCCTCGGCGGTCACCTCGTCGGCAGCCACTTTGGATTCAATGTTGAACCAGCCGATAATCAAGTCGGAGAGCTTGCCGAAGAACCACACGAGCGGCTTGAGCACCTTCAACGAGGCCTCGGGAAACCACACCAGGGACAGCGCGACCTGCTCGGGCACCTGCATGGCGATGCGCTTGGGCGTCAAGTCGGCCAACAGCACGAACAGGATGGTCACCGACGCGAATGCCAGCACCGAGCCGACCGGCAGGGCCAGAGCCGGGGCAATGCCGAGTAGCCGCAAACCCTGCGCAAAGACAGGTCCAAAAGCATCGTGACCCAAGGTTCCGGCCAGAATCGAGACCGCGTTGGTCACGATCTGCAGGGCTGTGATTACATTGCCAGCATCGGCGCGCAGCTTGACGAAACGCAGAGCCTTGCCGTTGCCCGCTTCGGCCAATGCGCGGATACGAAGCTCCCGTGCGGCTGCAAAGGCGATTTCGGACAAGGAAACAAGCGCATTGACCCCGATCAAAGCCAGGATCAGCAGCACACCAACAAAGGGAGTCATTCAGATCTTCCGGTCCGATGAAGGACTTCACATAACAATGGCCTTGATACCCGTTCATGATGTGCTCGCCAAGCCAGCTGAAAAGGTAGTCTCAGCTCGGGGGGCAACGGGCAGGCACCGCCTAACACCCGGGTGCTTCGGCTCGGGGCCGCATGGCTCTAGCCATGCCCGGTGCTGTTCCGTATCGTACGGAAGCAGGCAAGAGCCTCGCCGACATGGTGCGTCAATGCGCTCGGGCAACACCATGAAGAGAAATTAGCTATCCAAAGGATTTCTCATATGAACGGGACACGGATCTTTTTCGAGGACTGGCACAGGCTCGTCCGCACGGCGCTTGTGGGTAGTGTCGCCCGTGGCACGCCTTTCCTGTTCCTGCCCAATTCAGGCAAGCGCACGGCGCCCAGGCTCGTTGGCTTTGACCTGGTTGTTGTCGTTGCGCTTCGCTCGGCGCTTCGGGCCATTGCGCTGGCCAAAGCTATGCTCGGGAGCGGTGGCACGCTCAGCGTCTCACCGCGCTCGGCCGCACGTGAAGGCAGTGCATGACACAGGTGGCGTTTTATCTCAGGCGTCTGCTGAACCAGATGTGGTTCCTGCCGGCAATCTTTTCAGCCGTCGCCGTCCTCACCATTGTTGTGGCATTTTACCTGGCGCGCTGGGCACCCGAGGAATTGCCGTTCACCATTTCCCAGGAGGCGGTGCAGTCTATCCTGGCGATACTGGCCACCAGCCTTCTAACCGTTTCAGTATTCGCGCTGTCCACCCTGGTTGCTG
>JAQGJI010000219.1 GCA_028290685.1 Devosia sp.
TGATGCGGATGCACACAGCCCTGCACCTGCTCTCCGTCGTGCTGCCGTTTCCCGTCACCGGAGGCTCCGTTGGCGAGGGCAAGGGGCGGCTGGACTTCAACATGCCGGAGGTGCCCGAGGATTTAGACGCGCTGCAAGCCAGGCTCAACGAGATGGTCAGCGATGCGCACCCGGTCACTGCCGAGTGGATTACCGATGCGGAAATGGCTGCCAATCCTGACCTGATCAAGACCATGAACGTCAAGCCGCCGATGGGGCAAGGGCGCGTGCGGCTGATCCGCATCGGCGGGATCGATCTGCAGCCGTGCGGAGGCACTCATGTGCGCAACACCAGTGAAATCGGCACTTTGACCCTCGGCAAAATCGAGAACAAGGGCAAGCAGAACCGGCGCGTTCACCTGCATCTGGCAGACGAGATCGCCTGACTAGCGCACCGGGGGCGCATAAAGCAGACCGCCATTGGTCCACAAGGCATTCTGCCCGCGCAGCAGGGCAGCGCCGGTCTGGGGGCCGAAATGCCGATCATAGAGTTCGGCGTAATTGCCCACCGCCCCGATTGCCGCAGCCATGAAGGTGGGCTCAAGGCCAAGGGGGCTGCCGAAATCCCCCTCGACACCCAGCATACGCCGAATGGCCGGATTGCGCGATGCGGACAGCGATCCGATGTTCAGCGCGGTTATCCCCACCTCTTCGGCGTTGACCAGGCTGTAGAGCGTCCAGCGCACGATATTGAACCATTGCCGGTCACCCTCGCGAACGAGAGGCCCCAGCAACTCCTTGGAAATGCGTTCAGGCAAGATGCGATGGGCGTTGGGATCGGGCAGAGCGCGACGGATGGCTTGAAGGTTGCGGCCCGACGCCGACACGATCTGGCACAGCCCAGCCTGGTAGGCGACCGAAAGATCGCTCACCTCTTCGTAGGATACTTCGGTGTAGCGCGCCTGATTGGCAAAGAAGAACTCCTGGATGCGCTCCAGTTCCTCGCCGGCATCGATGACGCAGACGCTGATATTATCAAGCTCGAACGCTGAAACGACGCCCAGGGACTGGGGAACCAGAAAGGATTGTCCATCGAAAAAGGTGGTGGCGACGTAGCTGGCCCCATAAACGGTATCGCGGCGCTCGGTCCAGGGGCCGCTGCGGGTCAGCACGTCGACTGTGCCGGTCTGCAGGGGTGCAAACCGGGTTTCCCCGCGCAAGGAGCGGAACTCGATCAGATTGGGATCGCCCAGGACGGCAGCAGCGATAGCCCGGCAAAAATCGACGTCAAAGCCTGACCAGCGGCCCTGCGCGTCCTGCTGGGCGAAACCCGGGATTGGGTTGGTTGCACCACAGATCAGGAAGCCGCGTTCGCGCACGGCATCAAGGGTCGACTGCGCCGACGCGGGCAAGACAAGAGCCAGCAGGCACACAATGGCGCCCAAGAGTCTGAGCAAGGGCCGGGGTGAAGTACTCAAGTGCTAAAGCTTCCTTGCATGTGTCGAGCCCTGCCTGGCGCCGGAGCCCAATTCAGACCCGCAATGAGTTCAGGAAACCTCATGGGGGTTTGTTGGTGTAACCGGGGGTGCGAGTGCAAGGCTTTGAGCTACGGCCTCGTTCTTGGACAGACTCGGGATAGGGTCTGCGGACAGGCTTAGGATGGGTCTACTCCATCGATCGGCATGTGCAAACCAAGCGACAGGTAACAAGTGTGCGGGTTCAGTGCAAAATCTGGCTCAAGAACAGCTTGGTGCGCTCATGCTGAGGATTGCCGAAGAAGTTCTCGGGGTCGTTTTGTTCGACGATCTGCCCCTGGTCCATGAAGATGACGCGGTTGGCGACCTGGCGGGCAAAGCCCATTTCGTGGGTAACGCAGATCATGGTCATGCCGTCCTCGGCAAGGCTGATCATTACCTCGAGCACTTCCTTGACCATTTCGGGATCGAGCGCTGAGGTGGGTTCGTCGAACAGCATGATGCGGGGCTGCATGCAGAGCGAACGGGCAATAGCCACGCGCTGCTGCTGGCCGCCGGACAACTGGCCAGGGAATTTATTGGCCTGTTCCGGGATCTTGACCCGCTCCAGATAGTGCATAGCGGTAGCCTCGGCCTCGGCCTTGGGAATGCCACGAACCCAGATGGGCGCGAGGGTGAGGTTCTGCAGAATCGTCAGATGCGGGAACAGATTGAAGTGCTGGAACACCATGCCCACTTCGCGCCGGACTTCGTCGATGCGCTTGAGGTCAGCCGTCAGTTCGGTGCCGTTGACGAAAATCTGGCCTTCCTGATGCTCCTCCAGCCGGTTCACGCAGCGGATCAGCGTCGACTTGCCGGACCCCGAGGGGCCGGCAATGACGATGCGTTCGCCACGCATCACCTTGAGGTTGATGTCGCGGAGCACGTGGAAGTCGCCATACCATTTGTGCATGCCAATCACATCGATTGCCACGTCGGTCTGGGAAATCTGCATGGGGGAATGGCGCGCGGTACCGGTGGCCACCGCTTCGGTCATTTGGCTCATATTTTACCTCTTGTGCCCGGTGTCCAGGCGGTGCTCCATCCAGAGCGAATAGCGGGACATGGCGAAACAGAATATCCAGAACATGAAGGCGGCAAAGACATAGCCGGTCACAGCCTGGGTGGGAGATGCCCAATCGATGTCGGAGCTGGCAGCCTGCACGGTGTTGAGCAGATCGAAAATGCCCACGATCGAGACGAGCGATGTGTCTTTGAACAGGGCAATGAAATTGTTCACAATGCCGGGAATCACATGCTTGATCGCCTGGGGCAGGATGATGAAGCTGGTCCGCTTCCAGTAACTCAGGCCGAGCGAAGCGCCAGCTTCGTATTGCCCCCGAGGCAACGCTTGCAGACCACCGCGGACCACTTCTGCCAGATAGGCGGAGGCGAAAAGGGTGACCCCGACCAGGGCACGCAGCAGCTTGTCCACATTGGTGCCCGTAGGCATGAACAGCGGCAGCATGATCGAGGCCATGAACAGGACAGTGATCAACGGCACCGCCCGCCACAACTCGATGAACATGACGCAAAGCGTCTTGATGATCGGCAGGTCCGATTGCCGACCCAGCGCCAGCAGGATGCCCAGCGGAATTGAACAGATGATGCCGACCAGCGAGATAATGAGCGTGACCAGAAGGCCACCCCACTGTTCGGTCGGCACATAGGGCAACCCGAATACCCCGCCGCTCAGCAGGTAGAAGCTGATCACCGGAAAGACGAGGAAGAACAGCACGGCATTGATGCGTTTGAACGGTGCCGAGGGGATCAGCAGCGGCAAGATCAGCGCAGCGCCCAGAACAAAGACGGTGTTGGGCCGCCAATACTGATCGATCGGGTAGAAGCCGTAGATGAAGAAGTTGAAGCGGGCATGGATATAGGCCCAGCAGGCGCCTGCCCCTTCAACGCGGCAATCTTCCACCGTACCGCCAGGGAACACGGCCTGACCGATAATGAAATTGTAGATCGGGGGCACGGCCCACAGCAGGAAAACCACGCCAAGGACCGTCAGGATCGAGTCAGTCGGTGTTGCGAACAGATTGGTGCGCAGCCACAGGATGGGCCCACCGGTCCGGCCCGGCGCAGGCTTGGCAGGAACGAAGGTATCTCGGATGTAGGCGGTGTCAGTTGTCATGGTTCTACCGCTCCACCAGGGCCACTCGGCCATTGTACCAGTTCATGAAGGCTGAGGTGAGCAGGGAAAAGGTGAGGTAAACCGCCATGGTGAGCGCGATCACCTCGATGGCCTTGCCGGTCTGGTTGAGCGTGGTGCCGGTAAAGACGTTGACCAGTTCCGGATAACCAATGGCTGCACCAAGCGAAGAGTTCTTGGTCAGGTTCAGATATTGGCTGGTCAGCGGCGGCACAATAACCCGCATGGCTTGCGGGATGATAACGAGCCGGAGCCGGTCGCCTTCCTTGATGCCGAGCGATTGCGCTGCCTCGGTCTGGCCCTTGCTGACAGCACTGATGCCGCCGCGCACGTTCTCGGCAATAAAGGCCGCAGTATAGATCGTCAGGCCGAACACCAGCGCAACCAGTTCAGGCGGCAGTTGCACACCGCCGCGGAAATTGAAGCGCTCCAGCATGGGAATTTCGAAAGCCAGTTGCGCGCCGGTTGCCCAGTACACAAAAGCCGGTACGCCAACGGCAACAAGGATCAGCAATGCCAGGGGAAAGCGCCCCTCGCCCGGGGGACGATCGCTGGCGCGCTCGAACGCGACCCAAGCCAACATCAGGGCGGCCAGGGCGCTGCCGGCGGCGACCACAAGCTGTGGCACGGCTGGAAACATCGAGGTCAGCAAGGCGTACAGAATGGTCAGGCCAAACACAAAGGCCAGAATTGCCCGGCCAAACGGGGCAAAGCGCGTCACCGACACGGCAGCGATCAGGGCAGACGCCCCAAGCACGATTGGAGTGGTCATTCCACTGATCATGTTGGCAAGGAGCGAGAAGGCCAGCAGGGCTACCAGGAAGCTGACCAGTGCATCGGCAATCTTGGCACCCAGCACCACCTGGGATGGATAGCGTCCGGTGGCCGTGCGCACGCGCGTCGCCCAAACGCCCAGGGCAACGGCAGCAGCAAAGGCCGCCAAGAGGGCGACAAGAACCCAGATAAACTCTCCATCCGGCAGCGGCCGGGGCACCATTAGACCGCGCTGGTTGATGAAAATATCCATCGGCAATGCGAAGGATTGCCGCACTGCAGGCATGCCCTTGAGAACCGCGAAGTACCAGAAGAACAGCTGCAGCAGCAGCGGGATGTTGCGGATGGTTTCAATGTAGACCGTAGCGACGCGTGCAATCAGCCAGTTGGAGGACAGACGGGCAATGCCGAGGGTAAAGCCAAGAACCGTTGCAAAGAATATGCCGATAATGGCCACCAGCAGGGTGTTGAGCAGTCCCGCCAGGAATGCCTGCCAGTATAGTGACGTACGGCTCCAGGGGAACAGCGTGAAGCTGATGTCAAACCCGGCCGTGCGAAACAGGAAATCAAACCCCGTCGTCTTGTTCTGCGCTGCCAGGTTCTGGGCCGTGTTCAGAACGATCCAGCCAAAAAAAGCGATCACCGCCGCAGCCACCAGCACCTGGTAGATGATGCCGCGAATGACCGGATCGTTCAGCAGCGAGGGGCGCGGGGCGCTCCCGCTCATGTTGTCTTGCACCGCCATTGGGCATGCGTTCCTTTGTTGCGAACCGGGCCGGAAGGAGAGTCGGAATCCCTTGGCAACCATGGCCTAAACCATAGGCTTTGAGCCGGCCAACAGGCCAGTTCCGCCGACTTTGATCTCGTTACCAGTGCAAACCAAAACCGGCGCCCCATGTTTGGAGCGCCGGTTTGTGCTGGATCGGTTAGCGGATCGGCGCCGCGTACTGCAGACCGCCGTTCGTCCAAAGGGCGTTCAGGCCACGCTCGAGACCGATGTCGGTTGCAGTGCCGACGTTTCGCTCAAACGATTCCCCATAGTTCCCGACAAGCTTGATTATCTGGTATGCCCAGTCCTTGGTCAGCCCGAGCGGCACACCGAAGTCACCTTCCACGCCAAGCAGGCGCTTGATCGCGGGGTTATCGGACCCCAGCATTTCGTCAACGTTTGCAGAGGTCACGCCCAGCTCTTCAGCTTCCAGAAGAGCGAAGTATACCCACCGATTGATCTTGAACCACTGATCATCGCCCTGACGGACCACTGGACCGAGGGGCTCCTTGGAAATGATTTCAGGCAGGATAACGTGGTCACCGGGAACGGCAAACCTGGAACGCTCGGAGGCAAGGGCCGAACCGTCCGTGGTGTAGACGTCGCAACGGCCATCTTCATAGGCCTTCACCACTTCGTCCTGGTCGACGAACACGACGGTGTTGAATTCCAGGTTATTGGCAGCGAAGTAGTCGGCGGCGTTCAGTTCGGTCGTGGTGCCCGATTCAATGCAGATAGCGGCGCCAGACAGGTCAAGGGCGGAGGTAATACCGTCGGCCTCGCGGACCATGAAGGCCTGACCGTCGTAATACATGGTACCAACAAAGCTGATGCCCAGATCGGTATCGCGGCTCATGGTCCAGGTGGTGGTACGCGACAGAATATCGATTTCACCGGCAGACAACGCGGCGAAGCGCTCCTGGCTGGTGAGCGGTGTGTAGCGCACCTTGCCAGCGTCATTGAAGATGGCGGCGGCAACGGCACGGCAGAAGTCGACTTCAAGTCCTGCCCATACGTTGTTGGCGTCCGGCGCGGAAAATCCTGCAACACCGCCAGTTACGCCACACTGGACATAGTCTTTTGCCTTCACGTCATCGAGTGTTGCGGCCTGAGCAGCCGTCGCAACGAGGCCTAGCGAGGCCGCAGCTGCGAAGGTTACGAGCATTTTTTGCATTGATTTCGCCTTCTTGTTTCCTGACCATTGTGTCCCGGAGTTCATAAGACTTGCACCCTCGTCCCCGGTGGCACCACCACCTTGGTTTGGTGGTACTGATGCTGCTAAGCATGCAAGCGTCTATTGACCCACACGTCAAGCGCGTTCGGGGCTTGGGACAGCAAAGCTGTCGTTTATTTAGCCACTAACGTTAAGTTGACGGGATTTTAAGCAGAGAGCCCAAGATGAACAACGATGGAAGCGACGGTGCGTGGACGCCGTCGATGGAAACCGTACTGACCCACCACGGCCGGGCGCCTGAAGATCAGTTCGGCTTTGTGAACACGCCGGTATATCGCGGCTCAACCGTGTTGTTCAAAACCCTTAAGGACCTCGAAGCGCAGGAGCAGCGCTTTATTTATGGCCGGGCCGGCAATCCGACGACGGAAAGCGTCGAGGCAGTTGTTACCCAGCTTGAGGGCGCCTACAGGACACGCCTCGTGCCGTCCGGGCTGGCTGCGATCACGGTGGCTTTACTCTCCTGCCTGCGGGCGGGCGACGATGTGCTGATTTCGGACAGTGCTTATGAGCCCGGCCGCAGGTTTGCGGATGGCTTTCTGGCGCGCATGGGAATCAGCGTCCGCTACTACGAACCGCGAATCGGGGCTGGACTGGCCGAGTTCATGCGGCCCAATACAAGGGCGGTGCTGGCGGAAAGCCCCGGGTCACTGACCTTTGAGGTGCAGGATATACCAGCGCTGGCGGCAGTCGCCCATGCCGGAGGCGCGCGGTTGATCGTCGACAATTCATGGGCCAGCCCATTGTTCATGCAGCCGATCAAGCTTGGGGCCGATCTGGTGATCCATGCCGGCACAAAGATGTTCGTCGGGCACTCCGATGCGTTTGCAGGAACGATTTCGGCAACGGAGGAAGCCTGGGGCGACGTCGAGGCCAATCGCGCCGCCTTGGGCTTTTTTACCTCCGGGGACGATGCCTTCCTCGTCGCACGGGGGCTGCGAACGCTTGCCATCCGCATGCAGGCGCACCAGGAGCGGGCGCTGGCGATTGCCAGTTGGCTGGAGGGCCAGGTCGAGGTCGTCAAGGTGTTGCACCCTGCCCTGCCCAGCCATCCAGACCACGCGCTATTCAAACGCGATTTTGCCGGGTCGGGAAGTCTGTTCGGGGTGCTGCTGGCGCCAGCGCCGCGAGCTTCGATAGCGGCGTTTCTCGTTCACCTGGGGGTGTTTACCATGGGCTATTCATGGGGCGGGTACGAGAGCTTGTGCTTGCCGGTGAAGTTGGGAAGCAACCGAACCGCCCGGCCCTGGAGCGAGGCGGGAAATCTGTTCCGGCTGC
>JAQGJI010000221.1 GCA_028290685.1 Devosia sp.
ATCTCGATCTTGCCCCCAAGGCTGGAGAGAACGCGCGCCTGATCGAACCGAAAACCTGACAGGACCCTACTTGGCGGCGGCCCGGGGGAAAACGCGACAGGCACGCTGACGGCGTCGGCCAGCGCAGCAGCGCTTATTGACGCGTTGCCGTAAGCTCGCCCAGGGCCAGCATGCGCAGGGCCTCTGGATAGATGCGGTGTTCCTCGACAAGGATGCGGGCAGCCAGCGTGTCGGGGGTGTCGTCGGGCAGGACGGGGACCTGGGCCTGAAGGATGGGGGCGCCTTCGTCGAGACCGGGGGTAACGAAGTGGACGGTGCAACCGGACACGGTGGCGCCGTCGGCCAGCGCACGTTCGTGGGTGTGCAGGCCCCGGTAGAGCGGCAGGAGGGAGGGGTGGATGTTGATCATCCTGCCGGCCCAGCGATTGACGAAGTCTTCACCGAGGATGCGCATGAAGCCGGCGAGGCAGACAAGATCGACGTCCCAGCTCTCAAGGATCTGGGTCATGACGTCTTCGAACATGTCGCGGCTGGGGAACTGGCTTTGGGCCAGCGAGGCCGTGGCGATGCCTTCAGCGGCGGCGACGGCAAGCCCAGGCGCGGCGGCGCGATTGGACAGCACGCCGACGATTTCGGCCGGGTAGCCGGGGTCCCTGGCGGCTTCGATCAGGGCAGACATGTTGGAGCCCCGACCCGAGATCAGGATGGCGACGCGCTTGCGATTCCCGCTCAATTGACCGGTACCCCGGGGAGTTGATCAAACAGGGCGAGTTCCTCCGCGGTAGGGGCTTCGAACATATTGTGCCATTGCTCGATCATGGCGCGGCTGATCGGCGGCGTTTCCGCATTGCGCTGCCGGATGCGCTTGATCAGGACGCCCAAGGGAGCGGACAGGTAAACCAGGCTCACCTGGGCACCTATTGCGCGCGCACCAAGGCGCAAGGCGTCCCGCTCCGAACGGACCCAGGTGCCCCATTCGATAATCGCCGTGCCACCGAGTTGAAGGATATGTCGGGCCGATTGCCATTGCAGCGCTTCAATGGCGGCGCGGCGGGTCTCGTCGTATTGATCCAGTGCCAGCGCGATCATCCATTCATCGGAACAGTACCGGCTGGCGCCCAGGCGCTCGGCCAGATCGCGGGCGAGGGTTGTTTTGCCCGAACCGGGAAGCCCGCAGATGATGATCAACCGTCCGGGTGCGTTCGCCACGGCTAGAGCGCCAGCTTGCCCTGAAAGGTGACGGGCTCGGCGGTGCGCCGGACCAGCTTGCCGACGACGGAGGCGGTTTCGCCGGCCTCGGTCAAGTGGTGCACCAATTTTTCGGCGTCGTGAGGGGCGACAGCCACCAGCATGCCGACACCGCAATTGAAGGTGCGCAGCATTTCGCGCTGGTCCATGCCACCGACCTGGCTGAGCCATGCGAATACCCTTGGCACCGCAACGGCGTCGAGATCGACCTGGGCGGCGAGGTTATCGGGCAGGACGCGGGGGATGTTGTCGATGAAGCCGCCGCCGGTGATGTGGGCCAGAGCCTTGATGCCGATGCCGGCCTTGAGCGCGGCAAGCAGGGGCTTGACGTAGATGCGGGTGGGGGTGAGCAGGGCTTCGGACAACGACTGGCCGGGGGCGAAAGGGGCGTCGGCGGACCAGCCGAGGCCGGAGACTTCGACGATCTTGCGGACCAGGGAATAGCCATTGGAGTGAACGCCGGACGAGGCGATGGCGACGAGGACGTCGCCCTCGGCAATGTCGGGGCGCGGCAGCAGGGTGCCCCGTTCGGCGGCACCGACCGCAAAACCGGCCAGGTCGTAGTCTCCGCCATGATACATGCCCGGCATTTCGGCAGTTTCGCCACCCAGCAAGGCGCAGCCAGCCATGCGGCAGCCTTCGGCGATGCCGTTGACGATGGCGGTGCCCTGTTCGACGTCGAGCTTGCCGGTGGCGAAGTAATCAAGAAAGAACAGCGGCTCGGCGCCCTGCACGATGATGTCGTTGACGCACATGGCCACCAGGTCCTGCCCGATGGTGGCGTGGCTGCCCGTTTCGATGGCAATCTTGAGCTTGGTGCCGACGCCGTCATTGGCGGCCACCAGCACCGGATCGGTGAAGCCGGCGGCGCGCAGATCGAACAAGCCACCAAAGCCGCCGATTTCTCCATCAGCGCCGGAGCGCCGGGTGGAACGAACAGCGGGCTTGATCGCTTCAACCAGCGCGTTGCCGGCGTCGATATCCACGCCGGCCTGCTTGTATGACAAACCGTTTGCTGTCAGGTTTTGCGGATGGGACATAGGCCTCGGACCGTGATGGGGAAAGCGTGCGCAAAGCCTCTACCGGAAAGCGTGAGCAGTTGCCAATTCCAGTGCCGGAAGCTAGACGGCCTGATAGCTTCTCCACCAAACCGATGCAAGGGCCGCCCGGCACCATGACTCTTCGAAATCAAGCCTTGATCTGGGTTGCGTTCCTGGTGGTGCTGGTGCTGCTGCTGTGGCTGTTCCGCGGCATATTGCTGCCCTTCGTGGTGGGGGCGGCGCTGGCTTACCTGCTGAATCCGCTGGTCAACCAGTTGCAGAGATGGCGCTTCAACCGCCCGCTGGCGACAACCGTGGTCCTGCTCAGCGTGATCACCATCATCCTGAGCCTGTTCTTCATGCTGGTCCCGATGATCGGGCAGCAGATCATCGAGCTGATCCAGCGCCTGCCCGGTTATGTCACCGACCTGCAGGAGCTGGTTGCGCGCTGGTCGCCTGAAATCAACGAATGGCTTGGCCCCGAGCGAGCCGCGCAGGTGCAGGCAAGTATCGCGGACCTGGCGCGCCAGGCGCTGGGCTTTATCGCGACCCTGCCAGCAGAACTGGTCAATATCGGGCTGACCGGGGTGAGCGTGATTGCCTTTACCGTGCTGACCCCGGTGGTGGCGTTCTACCTGCTGCTGGACTGGGAGGGGATGGTTCACGGGCTGCAAAGCCTGATGCCGCGCGAAGGCAAGGGTGAAATCAACACCATACTGGGCGATATCGATAAATCCATGGCCGGGGTCATCCGCGGACAAGGGGGCGTCCTGCTGATCGATGCGGCCTATTACGCCACGGCGCTGAGCGTGCTTGGGCTTAATTTCGGGCTGGCCGTGGGGATCATTGCGGGGCTGCTGAGCTTTGTGCCGTTCGTGGGCGCGGCCGTCGGGCTCGGGCTGTCGCTGGGGATTGCGCTGGTCCAGTTCTGGCCCAATTACTGGATGGTGGTGGCGGTTGCCGCGGTGTTCC
>JAQGJI010000228.1 GCA_028290685.1 Devosia sp.
CCGGTCAAATCCGTTCGCCAGGTCAATCTGATGGAGGAGGGGGAGAGCGCACCGCTCGATGTGAGCAATAACAGCGTCAAGCTCCGCCTTCGCCCCTTCGAGATCGCTACGCTTCTGGTGAAAACCGCATGATGCCCGTCCGTCACTGTCAACGTTAACACAATGCTAACCTATTCGCCTCAAATGCGACTGTGGACCGGTGGCCATGCTAACGGAAAACCCGGAGTCTGATTGGCAATCTGGATAGGCGCGGCTCTGCTGATTTCGGTGTTTTTCACCTCCATGCTGTCCGGCATTTTCGGGATGGCGGGTGGGCTGGTCCTGCTCGGCATCCTGTTTCTCATCCTGCCGGTCGGCACCGCTATCGCTGTCCAGGGCGCCATCCAGCTTGTCGCCAACGGCTCCCGCGCCTTTTTCTCGCGCGCCTATATCGATTGGCGCGTTTTGTCGGTCATGGCACTGGGGCTGGCGGTTGCTGCTATCGTGTTGTTCCTGCTGCGCTATACGCCAAGCCTTGCCGCCGTTTGCATCACCATCGGCGTGCTGCCGATCCTGCTCTGGATTCCGCAATCCTGGCTTGCGCTGGATGCCAGCAAACCCAATCATGCCTTCATCTGCGGCCTGCTCGGCGGTGGCATCAACCTGGCTGTGGGCGTTGCCGGCCCGACCATCGACATGTTCTTTATCCGCACCGCCATGGACCGCCGCACCATTATCGCCACCAAAGCCGCTGCCCAGGTCGTCAACCACGCCGCCAAGATCGCGTTTTATTGGAGCGCCACCAGTAGTTTGGCGCCATTTGAATGGGCCGCCATCGCCCTTGCGGCTCCCTTTGCGGTTCTTGGCACCGGCGCCGGGCACTGGGTCCTGCAGCGCCTGAGCGACGCCGATTTCAAGCGCTGGACCCGGTTGATCGTCAGCGCCATCGGCATTTTCTATTTCATCCGCGGCATTTCCTTGCTGATCTGAGCCACCTGGCTATGTTGCCTGGGGAGAAGACATGGCACCATTCGATAGCGTTACCGCACGCCTGATCCTGCTCTTGGCGGAGACGGGTTCCATTGGCCGCGCCGCCGAGCGCGAAGGCATTGCCTCATCGGCCGTCAGCCGCCGTGTCTCCGATCTCGAGGGTCGCCTGGGCGTGGTGCTGTTCGACCGCTCGGCCCAGGGCGTCAGGCTCACCACGGCCGGGCAAGCCTATGCCGAAGGGTGCCGGGCTGTGCTGCGGGCCATTGCGGACCTTGACGCGGTAATGGCCGATTTCGGCTCGGGCCAGCGCGGCAGCCTGCGCCTTGCCTGCACCAGTTCGGCCCTGACCGGGCGTCTGCCTGAACTGCTGGCGCGCTATGCCGGCAAGCACCAGGGCATCCACATCGAGATCCAGGAAACCGGTGCCGCCAAGGCGTTGCTCTCGCTCGAAGAAGGGCGCGCCGACATCGCCATCGTCTCTGATCATTATGATTTCACCCGCTTTGAAATCCAGGCCTTCGAAGACGATCGGGTCTGGGTTCTGGCCCCACCCGATCACGCCCTGGCCAGCCAGATCCAGCCGCGCAAGGACATTGCGTTTGAAACCGTCATTGAGCATCCCATGGTCGGCATCCACCACACCGGCTCGCTCGACCGCCTTGTTGCCGAAGCTGCCAAGAAAGCCGGCAGACCCGTACACACCACGGTCAGTGTCGAAAGCTTTCCCGCCCTTGTCCGCATGGTCGAAGCTGGCTTCGGCATTGGCTTTTTGCGCTCCACCAGCCTGCATCTGCTGGCCGGTACCGACCTCGTCTGCGCTCCTTTGGCTGAAGGCTGGGCCTTGCGCCACCTCCTCGTTGCGCGCCGAAAATCAAGCCCGCTCTCAGCTGCCATGAAAAGCTTCATATCGCTTTGCAGCGATACCTATGTGCCCAGCGACTGAGGCCCAAAGGGGCTCCCCGCGACAAAACGGCCGTTGAGAAGCACGTCAAACCAGCCTACGACAGCTTCAATAAGAACGCACCGCGGTAGTGATCACCATGTCTAGCCTGCTCCGTGCCGCCCTGGCGGCTACCCTCCTGTTCATTGCTCCCGCCTCGGCCCACAACGGTGTCGTTCACCTTGGACCCATCGATATTTCGGCTCCATTCAGCCGCGCCACCCTGCCCAACGCGCCTGTCGGGGGTGGCTATATGACCATTGAAAACACCGGATCGGAAGAAGATCGCCTGATTGCGGCCCAATCCTTGGTGGCCGCAGATGTCGAAATCCACGAAATGAAAATGGAAGGCGACATCATGAAGATGCGCCGTCTCGACAATGGTTTGGCTATACCGGCGGGGGGGACAATCGTTCTCGCACCAGGGGGTGCCCATATCATGTTCATGGGTCTGAAGGAGCCGATCGTTGAAGGCGAGGTGATTACTGTGACCCTGACTTTCGAAAAAGCCGGCACAGTCGACGTCGAACTGCCGGTTCTGGGCGCCGCCGCCGAGCAGGCAACGCACCATACGAGCCATTAGCCATGCCCATCAGGACCTTGCGCAACTGGCTTTGGGTTGGTGTTGCTGTCCTGGGCCTGGGACTTGGCGGCGGAGCACTTTTTTTCAGCCAGCAACAGCCGGAAACCTTCTCCTTCGGGCAGGGCAGCTATAGCCTTGTGGATCAAAACAACAGTCCGGTGGACCAGACCGTGTTGCACGGCCACCCCTCGGTTCTGTTCTTCGGCTTCACCCATTGCCCCGATGTATGCCCCACCACTCTGGCCGAAATCTCGACCTGGTTCGAGCAATTGGGCGAGGAGGGCAGGGACTTGCGCGGGTATTTTGTCACGGTCGATCCCGAGCGGGATACCCCGGCAATCCTGGCCGAGTATGTCG
>JAQGJI010000232.1 GCA_028290685.1 Devosia sp.
GGTGAGCCCTTGCACATCGACAGGCTCGGGCACTTCGGTGGGAATGGCGTCGATACGCCCCTGCAGATCGGCGATCTGGCTCTGGATCGGGGCGAGGTCGAGCGGGGCGGCCGGTTGAGAGGGGATAGCGTCGATGCGCTGGTTCAGCGCCGCGATTTCAGCCTGGAGCGGGGCAAGATCAACCGGCTCGGGGGCTGGAGCCTCCGGGGCGGCCGCGAGCGGTTCAGCAGGGGCTGCAGGCTCGGCTGTTTCCAGCGCCGCAATGCGCTGGTTCAGCGCCGCCAGTTCGGACTGGGTGGTCTGGGTAACGGTTTCAAGCTCGGGAATGGCCCGGCCGAACTGGGCCAGGCGCGGATCGGGGGGCGCAATGGCGACCGGCTCGGAAGGCCAGTAGCCGGCCAGGGCAAGACCATAGGCCCCTGCCAGCCCCAACACACCGCCGGCCAGGGTCGCGCCAAAAGGGAAACCGCCTTTGGTGGCGGCGTCCGGGCGCGGTTTATCGGCGGGCCTGGAACTGGGTGGCACGGCGGTCGCGGGTTTGGGGTCCACCTTGGGGTCAGGCTTGGCCGGATCGGGCTTGCCGGCCGACGCCGACGCGTCGCGCGCCGTCAAGTCGAGCACGGGCGGCTTGACGGCGCCCGATGTGGTGCCGACCGGCTGACTGGATGCGGGATCATTGCCCTTGGGGTCCGCCATTGAAGGATATCCTCTTGTTGCGGCCGATCATGGCCCGGTTTGTTCGCGTGCAACAGCCAGGGCCAGAGCCAGCATGGCGTCTTCGTCGGGCCGGTCGGCCAGGCTGATGCGGTTGAAGTGGTTTTCCAGCAAGGGCTCGGCAATGGTTTCGCTCAGGCATAGCATGGCCAGCCGCCGCCGTTGCCCTTTGTCGAAGTGCGCAACGAGCGCGGTGAAGATTTCGGCCGTGCGGCGCGAGTAAAACAGCGCGGCGGCGATGCGCCCATCGCCCAGCTCGGCAAGCACATCGTCGGGCAGGGCGGCGACCGGCACCATGTCATAGATGCGGGCGGTGACCGCCATGATGCCGAGCGAGGCCAGGGCTTGCGCCAGATCCCCGCTCTGGTGCTTGCCGGTGGGATAAAACACCGGGCCCTGCATCCGCGAAATCGCCATGGCATTGACCAGGTCCTGCAATGCGCCCGCGGCGCTGCTGACCCGCCCAAAGCCGGCTTCCTCTGCCTCGCGCGCGGTTCGGTCACCCACGGCAAAGACCGGCAGATGCAGATAGTGCTCGAGAGCCCCCCGCTCGGCCAGGGCGCGTACGGCATTGGCGCTGGTCAGCACCATGGCGGTAAAGCCATTGGCCGGGGGCAGGCTGGCCTGAAGCGTCTGGCGCACCATGAGCGGCACCGAAACCGCCGTGATATCGAGCGCGGCCAGCCGGGCCAGCGTCGATTGCCCGTCGGGCTCGGGACGGGTCACCAGCATGCGGATCATACGCTGGCCGCCCATTGGGCCAGCCATTGGGTGCCGGCCTGCTGGATCAGGTCCTGCCCGACCTGCCGGCCCACAATCACCGGGTCCGTGCCGGTGGCGGCGCTTTCAAAGGCGGTCTGGCCGTCAAGGCTCAGAATCTGGCCCTTGAGCGTCAGGGTCGAGCCATCCAGCTGCGACAGGGTGCCCACCGGCGTCCGGCAGGAGCCATCGAGCACGGCGAGCAAGGCGCGTTCGGCGTCGACGGCGGTGTGGGTCGGGGGGTGATCCAGTGCCGCAACGATGCCGGCCATGGCCCGGTCGGTGCTGCGCACGGTCAGGCCGATGGCGCCCTGGGCGGGTGCGGGCATGAAGAGTTCAGGGTCCAGCAGGGCTGTGGCGCGGTGGCCCTGGTCGAGCCGGTTGAGCCCGGCGATGGCCAGCATGGTGGCATCGGCCTCCCCATCGAGCAGCTTTTGCAGGCGCGTGCCGACATTGCCGCGGAATGGAACGATGGTGAGGTCGGGCCGCTGGCGCAGCACCTGGGCCGCCCGGCGAATGGACGAGGTGCCGAAGCGGGCGCGCTCGGGCAGGTTGTCGAGCCCGGCGACAGTTACCGACATGAAGGCGTCGCGCACATCCTCGCGCTCCGCAAAGGCGGCAAGCTCAATGCCATCGGTCAGGCGGGTGGCCACGTCCTTGGCCGAATGCACGCCGATATCGATCCGGCCGGCGAGCATGGCCTCGTCGATTTCCTTGGTGAACAGGCCCTTGCCGCCAATCTCGGTCAGCGGCTGGTTGCTGGCCTGGGTGCGGTCACCCCCGGTGGAGATCACCACAATGGCGATATCGTCCTCGCCGACGCCGTGCGTCTGGGCCAATTTCTGGCGCACCAGCCTGGCCTGCGTCAGTGCCAGCGGGCTGCCGCGCGTTCCGATCCGGGCGAAGGGGGCTGGCGATTGCAATCCTTGAACATCCTATAGTAGGCAAAGCCGGTGTTGTGGAGTAACCAGTTCGTCGTGACCGGGCAAGCGCAAGCCACCATTCTTGGCATAGAGACCAGCTGCGACGAAACCGCGGCGGCAATCGTCGTGCGCGACCAATCCGGTCGTGGCACGATAAGTTCCAATGTGGTGCGCTCCCAGCTCGATGAACATGCGGCATTCGGCGGCGTGGTGCCCGAACTGGCGGCGCGGGCGCATGTTTCCTATCTTGACCACATCATTGCGCAGGCGTGCCGGGAAGCGGGCGTTGCGCTGGGCGATGTGGATGCGATTGCCGCAACGGCCGGCCCGGGCCTGATCGGGGGCGTGCTGGTGGGGCTCACCACGGCCAAGGCGCTGGCAGCCGCGCTGGGCAAGCCCCTGATCGCGGTCAATCATCTGGAAGCCCATGCGCTGACGGCGCGGCTGACCGATGGGGTGCAGTTTCCCTATTTGATGCTGCTGGTGTCGGGCGGGCATTCCCAGTTCGTTCTGGTGCGCGGGGTGGGCGATTACCAGCGCTGGGGCACAACGATCGATGATGCCCTGGGAGAGGCGTTCGACAAGGTCGCCAAGCTGCTCAGCCTTGGCCATCCGGGCGGCCCGGCGGTGGAAGCCATTGCCAGATCAGGGGACCCCAGGCGGTTCAGGTTCCCGCGCCCTTTGCTGCGCGAGGCGCGGCTGGATTTTTCGTTCTCGGGGCTCAAGACCGCCGTGCGGCTGCAGGCCGAGGCCATTGCGCCGCTTGGCGACCAGGATGTTGCCGATATCGCGGCCAGCTTCCAGGCGGCCGTGGCAGAGATTGTGGGCGTGCGCTCGGAACAGGCGCTGGCGCGGTTTGCCGCCGAACTGCCGGGCGCGCCGCTGCAACTGGTGGTCGCGGGAGGCGTTGCGGCCAACCGGGCGATCGGCACGGCTTTGGAGGCGGTGTGCGGCAAGGCCGGCGCGACGCTGATCGTGCCCCCCATTCCGCTCTGCACCGACAACGGGGCCATGGTGGCCTGGGCCGGGGCCGAGCGTTTCGCGCTTGGGGCAACCGACCCGCTCGATTTTACCGCCCGCCCGCGCTGGCCGCTGGATCTGGATGACATGCAGGTTCACCCCGATGCAGCTTGACCAGGTCAGCGTCATCGGCGGGGGTGCCTGGGGCACGGCGCTGGCGCAAGCGGCGGCCATGGCGGGGCGTTCGGTCCAGCTGGTGGTGCGCGACCAGGCCCAGGCCGACGAGATCAACCGGGCACGCACCAACCGGCGCTATCTGGGCGAGCAGGTGCTGCATGCCGGGGTCAGGGCAGGCTTGGCGCCCGAAAAGGCCGATTTCTTGATCCTGGCCGTGCCGGCGCAGGCGAGCCGGGCGGCGCTCGGGGCACTGGATGGGGCCCTGCTTGCAGGCAAGCCGGTCGTGCTGTCGGCCAAGGGCCTGGAAACCGGCACACTGCAGCGCCAGAGCGAAATCCTTGCCGATATGGCGCCCGGCGCCATCCCGTTCGTGCTCTCGGGCCCCAGTTTTGCCGGCGACGTGGCCGCCGGGCGGCCCACGGCGGTGACGCTGGCGGGTGACGATGCCGAGCTCACCTCCCAGCTCGCCGCCGCCCTGGCCGGACCCAGTTTCCGCCCCTATGCGGCCGATGACCGGATCGGGGTGGAAATGGCGGGCGCGCTCAAGAATGTTTATGCCCTGGCCTGTGGCGCGGTGGATGGCGCGGGGCTGGGCGCTTCGGCGCGCTCGGCGCTGATCGCGCGGGCCCATGCCGAAATGGCGCGGGTGGTCTCGGCCATGGGCGGTTCTGCCCATACGCTGACCGGGCTTGCCGGGCTTGGCGATCTGACGCTGACCTGCACTTCGGTGCAGTCGCGCAATTACCAGTTCGGCATGGCGCTGGGGCGCGGCCAGAGCGTGGACGCGATCATCGCCCAGGGCGCAAAGCTGGCCGAAGGTGTCGCCACCGCGCCGGTTGCCGATGCGCTGGCCAAAAGCCTTGGCGTCGATGCTCCCCTGGTCACGGCGGTCCATGCCGTGCTCAGCGGTACCGCCGATATCGCCCAGATAGTTGCGGGGCTGATGTCCCGCCCCCTGAAACGAGAGGACTGAATTCATGCTTTTTGCAATGATCGCCAAGGACAAGCCCGGCACGGGCGAGAAGCGCCTTGCCGTGCGCCCGGTGCACCTGCAGCACCTTGACAGCCTGGGCCAGCAATTGCGCCTGGCCGGGGCCCTGCTCGATGAGGCCGGCAATCCGGAGGGTTCGCTGGTGGTGATCGAGGCGGCCTCGATGGATGCGGCCAAGGCCGCCTTCCACGCCGACCCCTTTGTGTCCGAAGGCATTTTCGAAAGCATCGAAATCAAGCCCTGGCGGCTGGCCTACGATCACATGTCGCCCAAGGCGTAAGCTCGAAGTGGCCTATTGGTTGATGAAATCGGAGCCGAACGTTTTTTCGTTCGACGACATGACGGCCAAGACCCAGCGCGGCGAACCCGAGTCCTGGCACGGCGTGCGCAACTACGCGGCCCGCAACAACATGCGGGCTATGCAGCTTGGGGACGAAGCCTTTTTTTACCACTCCAATATCGGCAAGGAGATCGTCGGGATCATCCGGGTCATCGCCCTGGCCCATCCCGACCATACCGCCGAGCTCAACGCCAAGGGCCAAGTGGTCTGGGAGTGCGTGGATGTGGAAGCGGTCAAATCCTTGCCCAAGCCGGTAACGCTGGCAACGATCAAGGGGACGCCCGAGCTCGCCAGTCTTGAACTGGTTACCCTCTCGCGCCTGTCGGTGAGCAAGGTGTCGCCCGAACAATGGGCGCTGATCTGCCGTATGGGTGGATTGTAGGGGCGCCAACGCACTCTGCCCACCCCGATCGTCACCCCGGGCTTGACCCAGGGGCACCAGGCTCGACGAATGTACCCCAAACAGGGAGCCCTCGGACCACGCCCGAGGGTGACACAGGGTTGTTGATGACCCCTCAGGTTTCCACCACCACGGGCGGCACATGCTTGGCTTCATCGGCCGGCGCGTACTTGTTGAGCAGGGACAGCTGGCTGATCGAGAACAGCACGGTCAGCGGCATGACGCCCCAGACCTTGAAGGTTACCCAGAAATCGGTTGAAAAATTGCGCCACAGCACTTCGTTGAGAATGGCCAGGCCGATGAAAAACAGGCCCCAGTTCAGCGTCAGCTTGCTCCAGCCTTCGGGGCGCAGCTTATAAACGTCGCCAAACACGTGTTTGAGCAGCGAGTGCCCAAACAGCAGGCCCCCCAGCAGCACCGCCGCAAACAGCGAATTGGTGATGGTTGGCTTGATCTTGATGAAGGTGTCGTCCTGCAGCCACAGCGTCAGCCCGCCAAACACCAGCACCACAACCCCCGTCACCAGCGGCATCACGGCGATCTTCTTGAGGATCAGCCAGGTCAGGATCAGCGAAACGGCCATCGCGGCCATGAAGCAGGCCGTTGCCACAAAGATATCGGCGCGCGCATTGGCGATGAAAAAGACCACCAGGGGACCCAGTTCCAGGGCCATCTTGATGATCTGGGGCCGCAACTCGTCCCAGTTGACTTCAGGTTCGGCGGTTTTTTCGCTCATGCCAGGGGCTCTTGTGTTCGGCGCTAAAGGTAATGTGACGGCAAGGGGCAGCTCATGCAAGCTGGAGATAGGCTCCAAGCATGGTCAGAATGGGGCTATTGGCGCCCCGCAATGGCCTGGGCGAAGTCGCTCGCGGTAAACGCTTCGAGATCGCCAACGCCTTCTCCCACCCCGATAAAATGGACGGGCAGGCCGAACTTGCGGGCGATGGCAACCAGAATGCCGCCCCGGGCGGTGCCATCGAGCTTGGTCATCACCAGCCCGGTTACGCCGGCGCGCTGGCCAAAGATCTCCACCTGGCGCAGCGCATTCTGGCCGGTGGTGGCATCAAGCGTCAAAAGCGTGGCATGGGGCGCGGACGGGTCGACCTTCTTGATAACGCGGATGATCTTTTCGAGCTCATCCATCAACTCGTCCCGGTTCTGCAGGCGTCCGGCCGTATCGATGATCAGCACGTCCCGCCCCTGCGCCCTGGCTTGGGTCACCGCATCGAAGGCGAGGCCCGAGGCGTCGGCACCGGCCGGGCGCGACACCACGGGGGCATTGGTGCGCTGCCCCCAGATCTGCAACTGCTCGATGGCGGCGGCGCGAAAGGTGTCGCCGGCCGCCAGCATCACCGAGCGGCCCTCGCTCGCGAACTTCTGGGCGAGCTTGCCGATGGTGGTGGTCTTGCCCGAGCCGTTGACCCCGATCATCAGGATCACAAACGGTTTGTGCGCACCATCAAGGGTAAGCGGCCTGGCGACGGGGCCGAGCACGGCCTCCACTTCCGCCGCCAGAACGGCGCGCACGTCCTCCCCCGATACATCGCGGTCAAACCGGTCGCGGCGCAGCGTATCGGTGATGGCCATGGCCGTTTCGATGCCCAGATCGGCCTGGATCAGCACGTCCTCGAGTTCGTCCAGCGTGGCTGCATCGAGCTTGCGCTTGGTGAAGACCGCGGTGATGGAGCCGGTGAGCTGGTCCGAGGAGCGCTTGAGGCCCGTGCTCAGGCGGGCAAACCAGTTTTGGCGCGGTGGCTCGGCCGCAATGGTGGCGGTTGCCGGCGGCTCGGTCGCCCCCACCGGTGCGGGCGTTGGCTCGGCGGTGGGCAGCAGCCCGCCCTCGATCGCCTCGACATAGCCCGGCGTTGTTTCGGGCGGCCCGGGGGGTGGAATATCCTCGGGCTCGGGCAGGGGGGACGGCGCAACCGGCTCGGGCGCCGGATCGAGCGGCGCGGTTTGGGGCGCGGCTGGCTCCGGCTGGGCCGGCACCTCGCCAACGATCTCGCCCCAGAGGCGCTTGAAAAAACCTGGCTTTTGCTCGCTCATCCGTTTGCTTTCAGCTCACCATGGGGACGTGGCACCATCACGCGGCCTGCCGGGATGGCTCGCCCAGAAGGCCATCGCTGGTCATGCCGGTAACCCGAACGGCCAGCAATTCGCCCGGTTGCGCGCCGGGCACCGCCACAGGCACGAATTGCTCGGACCGGCCCATGCCATCGCGTTCGATCAAGACGTTTTCGGTCTGGCCGATCCGGCTGGTGCACAGCTTGGCGAACTGCTTGTCCGCCTCGGTGCGCAGGCGCGCCGCTCGCTCGCGGGCCACTCTCTTGCTGACCTGGGGCATGCGGGCCGCCGGCGTTCCCTGGCGCGGCGAATAGGGGAAAACATGCAGATAGCTCAGATCCGCTTCGCTCACGATGCGCAGCGTGTTCTCGAACATCGCATCGGTCTCGGTGGGAAAGCCCGCAATGATATCGGCGCCAAACACCATGTCGGCGCGAAGGGCCCGCAGCTTGGCCACGATGGCCAGCGCATCGTCGCGCCCATGCCGGCGCTTCATGCGCTTGAGGATCATGTCATCACCCGATTGCAGCGACAGGTGCAAATGCGGCATCAGGCGGCGGTCACTGGCGATGGCGTCGTAAAGGGCTTCGTCGGCCTCGATGGAATCGATCGATGAAATGCGCAGCCGGGGCAGGTCCGGCACATGGCGCAGGATGGCCTGGGTCAGCTTGCCCAGCGTCGGCGCGCCCGGCAGATCGTGCCCGTAGGACGTCACGTCCACCCCCGTCAGCACTATCTCGCGATAGCCGTTGGCGACGAGCTTCCTGACCTGATCGACCACGGCGCCCATGGGCACCGAGCGCGAGGGACCCCGGCCGAAGGGGATGATGCAGAAGGTGCAGCGATGATCGCACCCGTTCTGCACCTGAACAAAGGCCCGCGTGCGCCCGTCCATCCCCTCGATCAGGTGCCCCGCGGTTTCGCGCACGCTCATGATGTCGTTGACCTGGACCTTGTCGTTCAGGGCTACCCCGAACGCCATGGGCCGGTAACTCTCCTGGCGCATCTTGTCGGCATTGCCGATCACGAGGTCGACCTCGACCATGTCGCCGAAGGTGCGCCCCTCGGTCTGGGCGGCGCAGCCGGTGACGATGATGCGCGCGTCGGGGTGGTCGCGCCGGGCCTTGCGGACGGCCTGCTTGGCCTGCTTGACGGCTTCGGCCGTTACCGCGCAGGTGTTGATGATGACGGCGTCCTCGAGCCCGGCCTTTTCGGCCTCGGCCTTCATCACCTGGGCCTCATAGGCATTGAGGCGGCAGCCAAATGTGAGCGTTTCGACGGCCATCAGGCGGCGACTTCGTTGCGGGCCCAGAGACCCGAAACAGGATCGAGCGTGCCGGTCCATTCGCGCTCGGACGGGCCGGTAAGGGTCACATGATCGTCGTCGCGCCACTCAACCACAAGATCGCCGCCCGGCACGGTGATGGTGGCCTTGCGCGCCGTGCGGCGGGTGCGAGCGCCATTGACCAGGGCGGCGCAGGCTGCCGTGCCGCAAGCCTGGGTCAGTCCCGCACCGCGCTCCCAGGTGCGCAGGATCATCCGGTCGGGCGCCAGCACCTGCGCCAGCGAGATATTGGCCCTTTCGGGAAACACCGGATGGTTTTCCAGCATGGGGCCGAACCGGTCCAGCGCATAGCTCCAGACATCGTTGTGGACCCAGAACGTGGCATGGGGATTGCCCATGGAAGCCACCGAGGGCGAATGCAGCACCGGCGCGTCGATCGGGCCGATCTGCAGCTCGATCTGCCTGGTATCGGCAAACTCCTCCGCCAGGGGGATCTCGTACCAGGCGAAGCGGGGCGTGCCCATGTCGACGCTGATCATGCCATCGGCCTGGATCTTGCCCGACACGATGCCGGCCAGGGTCTCGAAGGTGAAGGCGTCGCTGCCGGTTTCGGCGGCCAGGAACTGCGTCACGCAGCGCATGCCATTGCCGCAGGCCTGGGCCTTTGAACCGTCGGAATTGATGATCTCGATGGAATAATCGGTGCCCGGAATGGTTGGATCATGGATGGCCATGATCTGATCGAACCTGGTGCCCGCCGTCGCGTTGACGGCGATGGCAGCAGTGGGGGTCACCCGGTCGGCGCGGCCGCGCATGTCGGCCACGATGATCTGGTTGCCCAGCCCGTTCATCTTGAGAAACGGTACGCCGCTCACGATTGCCTCTTGGGGTTTGGCTCAAGCGGTCTATATGGCGCATCGATCCGGCAATTGCCAGTCCTTGAGCCAGTGGGGGATTATCGGCTCACCAGGCGCTGTTTTTGCAGGCGCAGCCATTTGGCCGCCTGCCAGAGTCTTGGGGTCTGCTTGATCAGGCGCTTGAGCGCGTCGCGCCGGTTGATCGCCGATGCCGCCAGCTTCCCCTTGCCGGTGAGCGCCAGAATGCTTTGAAACACCGGCTGTGCCTGGGTCCATTCGAATTTGTAGTCGAAATCGCCCAGGCCCATGTCAAAGGTTTCGATGCCGGCCGAGACCAGCTGGTCCATCAGATCGGCCACAAGAATCCCCGTCAGGCTGTAGCGTGCAGCAGGCCCGGTGGAGGTCGAGTTGATGTACTGGGAATAATGGCTGCCCGACATGGCGCCCCAACTGGTGGCGACGATCTCATCGCCGGCGTGCAGGGCATGCACGATCAGCGCGGGCCTGTCGCTGTGGAACCCGGCGCTGGCCAGTTGCCGGAAGAACTGCGGAAACGGGGCCTGGGCAAAGATGTTGTCGACCCCCATTTCGGCAAAGCGCGCGCCGCGCTGCTCGATAAACACCCGGTAAACCTGCTCAAGCAGCGCCGCGTCGCGAACCCGCAGCAATCGGACCGGACCGGCAAGCTCCTCGAGGCGACGGCGGCCACGATTGATATTGCTGCGCCGCTTGGTGGTCAGCCGATGCTCCACATAGGGAAGCGGTGTCCCGGCGATGCTGGTGGCATAAAGGTTTGAGGGTGCAAGTGCATGGGGCAGTGCCAGAACCGGATTGGCCATGCCCTGCCAGGCTGCCGGCTGGTTCTGCAGGAGCATGACGTCGATCCCGCCGGCGGCCCGCGCGATCTGGCCCAAAAGAGCGCGCAACTGCCCGGGCGACGGCGCAAAGCCGGGGTCCGCGGCAATCCAGTCGCTGTTGGACTGCCGTGAGCCCAGCATGTGGGCCTGGGTGGTCCCCCAGCGGCGCTGTATCGCCATGGGCAGCACGGCCATGGGCTTTTGCCCCTGGCTGATCACGGCAACGGCAATGCGGCTATCCTGCTCGGCTCCGGCCGCGAGCAGCGCCGCGATCCAGTCGAAGCGCTGGTAGGGCGTCAGGATGCCAGCGGTTTCCAGCCGGCGCCAGATCGGCTCCACCTGGTCCAGGCTCCCATGGATCGCAACATCGAAAGCTGGGTCCACGCTCCGGGGTGGCGCAGGATCGGCGGCAAGCGGGGAAAGTTGGGACATCTTGGCTTGGGGCTCAAAAATTGCAGCGCGAACGGACGTGCCGCAGCGTAAGGGACAATCAACACCATTTCCTTAGCCGCCAGGGTAAACGCTTGCCCTCCGGCCATGACCAGCCAGCGCTTGGCGGGGCGTTTCCGCCGGTTTGTTGACTTGCCTGGCGCTTTCCCTTACATGCACCCCATTCATCAGGCCCAAGCTCCTGAAAGCCGACCGGGACCCCACAAGGGTATAAACCGATCCCGGAGGTCACCATCCGCCAGCGCGTTGCGCCCGCGGGTGGGTTTGGCGTTTG
>JAQGJI010000007.1 GCA_028290685.1 Devosia sp.
CGGTGAATCCACACTGCGTGCAGCCGCACTCAGGCTAGCGCACCCGACCGCGAAAGAACAGCCAGGTGTTTGCTGGGCCGGATCAGGGTGCTGCTGGCGAGGCCGTCACGGCTGTTCGATCCACAGCTTTGGGCCCATGCGGCCGATCCCGCCAATGGTTTGCGCAGGGCCGCTCAGGAGGGTGATTGCCCCACCGCACGGCGCAAAAAGCCCTGAGCCTGGTCCAGCGCTTGCTCGGCTGTGGGCCGCTCCATGCCGGTAAGGGCCATCAGAATGGCAAGCTTCACGTTGTTGCCGCTTTGCGACAGATAGCTTTCAGCCGCATCGCACGAACAGCCCGCCGCTTCGATAATAATTCGCTTGGCCCGCGCGGCCAGTTTCTCATTGCTGACCGACAGGTCCACCATCAGGTTTTCGTAGGTCTTGCCCATGCGGATCATGCTGGCTGTGCTCAGCATGTTAAGCACCAGCTTCTGCGCGGTACCCGATTTCAGCCGGGTAGAGCCCGTCAGCGCTTCGGGCCCGACCACGGGAGAAATGGCTATGTCCGCGATGCGGGCAATGGCGGAGTCCGGATTGCACGAGAGCGCAATGGTGGTTGCGCCAAGCTGGCCGGCATATCGCAGCCCGCCGATAACATAGGGAGTGCGGCCGCTGACGGCGATGCCGACCACCACGTCCCGTGCGGCAAGGGCAACCTGCTCAAGGTCCCGCTGGCCCGCAGCGCTGTCATCTTCAGCCCCTTCGATCGGGTGCCGCAACGCCCTGTCCCCGCCTGCGATGAGGCCGATCACGATGTCCTCGCTTACCCCGAACGTGGGCGGGCACTCGGAGGCGTCAAGGACCCCCAGCCGGCCAGAAGTGCCGGCGCCCATGTAGATAAGGCGCCCGCCTGCCCTGAAGGCGTCTACGATCCGCTCGACGCCAAGCCCTATCGCCGGGAGCTCGCGCTTCACCGCCTCTGCGACAAGCTGATCCTGAGCGTTCATCGCCTCCAGGATTTGCCCGGTCGCCATCAGGTCGATCTGCATGGTGTCGGGGTTGCGCGCTTCCGAAACGAGGTGCTCAAGTTCAGCCAGCAAGCCGCTTTTTACCATTTCACCGATACTCATCATCCAATATCGGTTTGGTAAAACCGAATATTCCTTGTGTCAACGAAATGAGGAATATTATATTCCTTTGCGTGCGGCAAAGCCCCCAAGATGAAGCGGCAGTGCCTGCGCCGTGCTAGGCCGCGTATTACTGGTCCCGAACCGAACCTGTCTGCCGCGTCACGTCATGGAAGCCCCTATGTCCATTCTGAAGATTCTTGGTGCCCAGCTTGAGGCGATGACGCAAGCCGACAGGCAGATCGCGCAGTTCATCATCGATGACCCCGAGCGCATGCTGGCCCTGTCCTCAGCCGCCCTGGCAGCAGCGACCGGGCGCAGCCAGTCCAGTGTCGTCAAGTTCAGCCAGAAGCTGGGCTATGCCGGCTATCAGCAGTTCAAGCTGGCCGTGAACAAGGCCAAGGCGCTGGAGTGGCAGGCCCCGGCAGGGGTCATCCATGGCACGATCGACGCCAGCGACAGCTACGTGAACATTTTGCAAAAGCTGATCGGCAGCAAGTTGCTCTCCATGCGCGAGACGGCCGCTGCCAACAGCGAGGACATGATCGACGCCGCGCTTGGTGCCATTGTCGGAGCCCGCAAGACCTTGCTGGCCGGGGTCGGCGCCTCCTCGCTGGTGGCCAAGGACTTTTCCTACAAGCTGCTCAAGCTGGGCCGCACCGTGCTGCTCGACAACGACAGCCATATCCAGATTTCCAATGCATCTGCCCTCACCAAGGCCGATGTCGTGGTAGCGCTCTCCCATTCCGGCCGCAGCCTGGAAATCCTCAGGATTGCCGAACTGGCGAAAAAGCGCGGTGCCACCATCATCTCCATCACCGGGCTCCAGCCCAACCCACTGCTCGCCCTGGCCGACATCAGCCTTCACACCATCGCTGATGAGGATCGTGTCCGCTCCTCCGCCATCACCTCGCGCGATGCCCAGCTGATGCTGACCGACATGCTGTTTATCCTGCTGCTGCGCCGGGTGCCGGGGGCGCACGACTTTATTCAGCACAGCGAGACCGCCGTGACCGTCCTCAAGATGTGAACGGCCATCACCTGCCGTTACCTCGAGACTGGCCAGCCCCAGGACAGGCCTTGCCCCTTGCGCCGTAATCAAATATTCTTGACACTGGAAAAAAACGGAATTTAGTATTCCGTTGTCGAACTGCCAGGCACAGACCTGTCGGCATGACGATCATGCCGGCAGGCTTGATCGAGCAACGGAGAAGGATCTTGGCCCAATTATCGCTCCGCGGCATCAAAAAGAGCTTCAAGACCGTCGATGTCCTGCATGGCATCGATCTGGAGATTGGCGACCGGGAGTTCGTGGTGTTTGTGGGCCCGTCGGGTTGCGGCAAGTCCACGCTGCTGCGCCTGATCGCCGGGCTCGACCAGATTTCCGAAGGCGAGTTTGTGCTCAACGGCCAGCGCATGAACCAGGTGCCGCCGTCACGGCGCGGCATTGCCATGGTGTTCCAGTCCTATGCGCTTTATCCCCATATGGATGTTTACGAAAACATGGCATTCGGTGCCCGCCTGATGGGGCTGGACAAGGCCGAAGTCGAGGCGCGCATCGCCCAAACCGCGCGCATGCTCCGCCTGGAGCCATTCCTGAAGCGCAAGCCGCGCGAGTTGTCCGGCGGGCAGCGCCAGCGCGTTGCCATCGGGCGGGCCCTGGTGCGCAAGCCGGACGTTTTTCTGCTCGATGAGCCCTTGTCCAACCTTGACGCTGCGCTGCGCTCGGACGTGCGGCTGGAGATCGCCAAGCTGCACCGCGATATCGGGGGCACGATGATCTATGTGACCCACGATCAGGTCGAGGCCTTGACCCTGGCCGACAAGATCGTGGTGATGAATCTGGGCCGCATCGAACAGGTGGGCAGTCCGCGCGAACTCTATGAAGCGCCCGCCAACACGTTTGTCGCCACCTTCATCGGTTCGCCCCGGATGACGCTGATCGATGTGGCGCGCCAGGGCGACCGGCTCGCCATTGCGGGCGGCGGTTCGGTGCTGGTGACGGCCTTGCCCGATGTGGCAAGGCTCAGGATCGGCGTGCGGCCCGATGCCGTGGTGCTGGAACATGGCCACGCCGAGGATGGCTTCACCGCCAGCGTCGTTTACACCGAATATCTGGGCGATAACGCCTTTGTTTATGTCCGGCTGGCCGACAACACCCTCATGCCGGCGCGGGTGGGCGTCAACGAGCGCTTCGCCCCGGACGCGCCCGTCACTGTCAAGCTCGAGCGGGCAGCGATGCATTTCTTTTCCGCCGAGGATGGGCGGCGGCTCGACCCTTGAGGGGGCAGGGTGAATGCCTGTTCGCATAAATTCATTGTGGAGGACTAAAAATGACACGGACATT
Organism: Devosia sp.; assembly: GCA_028290685.1. Taxonomy (GTDB): domain Bacteria; phylum Pseudomonadota; class Alphaproteobacteria; order Rhizobiales; family Devosiaceae; genus Devosia. The sequence goes on from JAQGJI010000007.1 coordinate 3,457, forward strand.
GTTGCGCATCGGAGCGGCCCTGGGGGCCGTCCTCGTCGCCGCGCCGACCCTGGCGCAGGATCTGACGTTCTGGAGCTGGCGCCAGGAGGATCGCGCCCAGTACGAAGGGTTCATCGAAACCTTCGAAGCCGCCAATCCGGGCATCACCATCCAGCTGGAAACTTTTGAGGCTGCCAATTACAACACCATCCTGTCGACCGCACTGGCCGGCGGCACGGGTCCGGACCTGATGATGGTTCGCGCCTATGGTGGCATGGAGGCGATTGCCTCGGCTGGCTATCTGGAGCCGCTCACCGTTGAAAAGGTCCCCAATCTGGAAGGGTTCGCCGAAAGCGCCCTGCAGGCGGAAACCATGCGCTCCGATGGCCAGCTCTACGCCGTTCCCTTTGCGAGCCAGACCCAGTTCGTCATCTACAACAAGGCGCTGTTTGACGCCAATGGCCTGGAAGAACCCCAGACCTGGGATGAACTCTTGGCGCTGAGCCAAAAGCTGGAGGACGCCGGGGTTATGCCGTTCGCCAATGGCACCGCGACTGCCTGGCAGAACGAGACCATCGTTTTCGATCTGGTTTCCTCGATCATGGGCCGCTCCTTCTACGACGATCTGATGGCCGGCACTGCCGATTTCACCGACCCGCGCTTTACCGGGGCGCTCGCCAAGCTAAAGGAAATCAGCGCCTACTTCCCGGACGGCTTCATCGGCCTCGACTACCCCTCGGCCCAGCAACTGTTCGCCTCGGGCATGGCTGCGATGTTCGCCGGCGGCTCCTATGAGCTGGCCACGTTCAAGACCCTGAATCCCGACATCGAATTGGGCGTTTTTGCCGCTCCGGGCATTGCCGCGGACGATGAAAAGCTGGTCGGCATCTATTATGATGGTGGTTATGCCGCCAATGCTGCCGGTGAGAACAAGGAAGCCGCGCTCAAGTTCCTCAACTATGTCGCGAGCCAGCCATTCGGTCAGGCGTTTGCCAATACGCTCAATAACATCTCCACCGTGCCCGGCGTGACCTTCGATAACCCGCTGCTGGGCGAGGTTGCCGAACTGAACCAGAATTCGATTCCCTACATGATGCTGGTCCATTTCCGGTTCGGGGAGCCATCGGGCTCGGTGCTGCTCCAGGAAGAAGTGCAAAAGCTCATGGCTGACCAGACCACCCCGGAAGCTGCCGGCGAGCGCATCACCAGCGAACTGGCGACTTGGTACGAACCCTTCCAGCAGTAACCCCTTGCGGACGGGGCCAGCCTTGCCCCGTCCGCTTCTGCCTTTTTCAACCGAAAGACCCTCGATAATGGCCCTGACCGGACGCGGACTGTGGATCACCGCATTGATCGCGCCCCCACTGGCCTTTGTGGCGTTGTTTATCGTTTATCCAATTGTCGCGGCGTTCGCCTATGCCTTCTATGACTGGCAGGGGCTGCTGCGGGGTGAGTTCGTCTGGTTCGAGAATTTTCACACCGTACTGTTTGTTGAGCCCTACGCCTCGCGTACGCTGAACGCCTTTTCCCACAATATCTTCGTGTTCTTTGCCCTGATGGTGCTCCAGAACGGTTTGGGGTTCCTGCTGGCCTATGCGCTGTGGCGCGAACTGCCCGGCGCCCGGTTCCATCGGGTTGCAGTGTTCCTGCCGGTGGTGCTGTCCACCATTATCGTGGCCTATCTCTGGAAGCTGTTTCTGCATCCCCTGTTTGGTGTGATCAACCAGAGCTTGCGCGGCGTCGGGCTGGCGGACGTGGCCCAGCCATGGCTGGGGCAGGAATCGACCGCGCTGTGGGCGCTGGTCATCGCCCAGGCCTGGCACATGGTGGGCTTTCCCACGCTGGTATTCCTGGCCGGCATGCAGCGTATCCCCACCGATATCGTGGATGCCGTGCGCATGGAGACCCAAAGCGAATGGGTCAAGATCACCAAGATCGTGTGGCCCTTGGTGGCGCCCAGCGCCACGGTAGTGTTCGTGCTGCTGTTTGTGGGGGCGTTCAACTGGTTTGAGCTGCCCTACATCATGGCCGGGCTTGATGGGTCGCCCTACGGCTCGACCGATGTGCTGGGCCTGTACTTCTATCGCACCGCATTCGGCAATGTTTCGGCGGCACACCAGGATTTCGGACTTGGCAGCGCGCTGGCCGTGCTGATGTTCCTGTTTATTGCTGCCATTGCGGGGTTTGTTACTGCCAAGCTGCGGGCGCGGGAGATTCAGCTATGAGCCTTGCCGCCACAACGACCTATTATGACCGCAAGGGTTTGATGGCCACGCTGGGCCGGGACGGCATGCTGCAGGTCATCCTGGTCGCCAACAGCTTCATCATGCTGGCGCCGATCATCATCATGGTGTTTTCGGCCTTCAAGACCAACATGGAGATCTTCCAAAGCCCGTTTTCACTGCCCGACTTTTCCAATGTGGGCAATTTCGTCAAGATCTGGACCGAAACCAATTTCCTGCGCTATCTGGCCAACTCGTTCTTTGTGACGGGCAGCTCGATGGTGCTGATCCTGACCCTGGGAACGATGGCGGCCTATGCACTCGCCCGCTATCAGTTTCGGGGTAACGGATTTATCCTGATGTTCTTTCTGGCAGGGCTGACGCTGCCGCTCAAGCTGGCGATTATCCCGCTGTTTATTCTGATGCGTGATCTGGGCATACTGAACAATCAGCTCTCGCTGATCTTTGTTTATACAGCCACCGGGCTGCCAACCACGGTCTTCATCATGACCGGGTTTATCCGCACCTTGCCCAATGAACTTGAAGACGCCGCCCGCATGGATGGGGCCAGCGAGGCGCGCATCATGTGGTCGATCATGCTGCCGCTGGTGCGCCCGGCTATGGTGATCGCAGCGATCCAGAACGTCGTGCCGATCTGGAACGACTTCTTCTTTCCCCTGGTGTTCATCCAGAACGATAATCTCAAGACCCTGCCGCAGGGCCTGACCACCTTCATGGGCGAATACGCCACCGATTATGGCGCGCTGTTTTCCGGCCTGACGCTCTCGGCGGCACCGATCATCCTTATCTACATTCTTTTATCCAGGCAGTTCATCTCCGGCATGACCGCGGGGGCAGTAAAGTGAGCGTCCGTCATCTTCAGCGTGGCCTGATTGTTTCCTGCCAGGCGCGGGCCGATAATCCATTGCATGGGCCCGCCTTCATGGGCGCCATGGCGCTGGCGGCGCGCGACGGCGGCGCGGTCGCCATCCGCGCCAATGGGCCCGACGATATTGCGGCAGTCCAGGCCGCAGGGCTGCCCGTCATCGGGCTGCACAAGGTGTTCACCGACCGCTATCCGGTTTACATCACGCCCGATTTCGCCGCTGCCGAGGCGATCGTGGCGGCCGGAGCCCAGGTGGTCGCCCTTGATTGCACCCCGCGTCCGCGCAACGGGGAGGCTGCGCACCTGCTGGTGCGGCGTATCCGGGACGATCTGGGGGCCGAGGTGTTTGCCGATGTCTCAACCCTGCAGGAGGGACTGGCGGCCGCCGATTGGGGCGCCACCTATGTTTCAACCACCCTGTCCGGCTACACGGGTCAGCCCCCCCACGATCCGGACGAACCCGATCTGGCGAGCCTTGAAGCGCTCGCCTCGCGCCTCGAGATCCCGGTCATCGCCGAGGGAAGGTACAACACACCCGCCCATGTTCGCCGGGCTTTCGAGGCGGGAGCCTACGCCGTTGTTGTGGGCACCATGATCACCAATCCGCGCGAGATCACGCGCCGGTTCGTGCGCCAGGGCGTTCCTGGTTGAGCCGCCCGATCCATCTGGGCATTGATGTGGGCGGAACCGCGAGCCGCTGGGTGGCCTGTGCCGACAGTGGCGAGATTGTCGCCCGAGGCAAAGCCGGCGGCGCGACGGGGCATGTGTTCAACCCCGCCGAGCACGAGCGTCTGCGCCTGGCGCTCACCGCGCTTGCCCAGGATCTGGCCGCGGCGGGCTGCACCCCTTGCAGCGTAACGGCCGGGATAACCGGCTATGGCACCGCGGTTGCCCAGCAAACCACCGCCCTTGTCAGCACTGTATTGAACGCGGGCCGTGACAGCATCGTTCTGCTGGACGACATGGCTTTGGCCTATATGGCCGTCTTTGCACCGGGCGAAGGCCATCTGGTGTCGGCCGGAACCGGATCGATCGGCCTGCATATCGACAGGCACAACGCTCACATCCGTGTTGGCGGGCGGGGAATCCTGATCGACGACGCGGGCTCGGGCAGCTGGATTGCCCTGCGCGCGCTCGACCGCATCTATCGCGGCCTGGACCAGTCCGGCTCGTTTGACGCCAGCCCGGCCCTGGCCCGCCATCTGTTTGCGGCCATTGGCGGCCAGGACTGGAGCAGTGTGCGCCAATTCGTCTATGGCGGGGACCGCGGCATGATCGGCTCGCTGGCGGTTGCTGTCGCCCAGGCGGCTGACGAGGGGGACCAGGTTGCGCAGGCGATCCTGCGTGAGGCGGCTGGCGAACTGGCGCGATTGGCTCAGGCGCTGATCGCGCGAGCCGGCGTGCGTCCCGTGGGGTTCATCGGGCGCGTCCTGGATCTGCATCCCATTGTGCGCG
>JAQGJI010000028.1 GCA_028290685.1 Devosia sp.
GACGCCGCGGTTCTGCTTTTTGCGCAAGCGGGTCTCGGCCAGGCTCAGTCTTCGGGGTCCATCACCGTTTTGGCTCCGCCGCGCATATCGGACTATTGGGTGAGTGCAACCCGTCAGCCCGGCGGCGCCATCATCTTTGATGGCTATGTTCCGGACCCTGTAATTCGCAACACACTTGCGGCCCACCCCGGTGCCGATGTGCAGTGGTTGCAGCTGGGCAGCGGTGCGCCAACCAGCTACCAGGCCGCCGTGGATTTCGGCCTCTCCATCCTTGATGGCTTGAGCGAAGGCCGCTTTGCCGTGCGTGACAACATTGTGACGCTGAGCGGGACTGCCGCATCGGCCGCTGAATACATCGCGCTCAACCAGACTGTCAGCCGCGATCTTCCCGCCGGTGTGGTCCTCGCCAGATCCGAGATTCTTCCGCCCCGTGCGTCACCATATCAATGGTCTGCGGCCAAATCTTCCAACAATGCTTTAACTCTGAACGGCATGGTGCCCGATCCGGCTGCCGAACAGACCCTGCTGAACGCCTCTGGCAGCGGAGTTACCGCAAGTCTCACCTACGCTTCCGGCAACCCCGAAAATTTCCTGTCCTCCGCGCGCTTGGGGCTCAGCCTGCTGCAACGCCTGGACGAGGGGCAGCTCGTTTTCAACGGCGCAGGCTGGATCTTCACCGGAACCGCTGCATCGCTGTCGGACAAGACCGCTCTGGAGGCGGAATTCAGCAGCCGGAAACTGGCTGCCGCCGGCTGGTCTATGGCGATTGCTGAACCCCGTTCGGCCCCCTCACGACCGGCAGCGCCGCTGCCACCCGCCGCGCCCCGGCCCACCACTGCACAGCCCGCAGGGGAAACCAACCAAGCCAAGGCGACCGCCACTGTCCCTGGGCCCGCCACGGCGGCGCCCGCAAAAATCTCTCAGTCCACCAGCCCTGCTGGGCAGCTCGCCTGCGTTGCGCCGCTGGCCGAATTTTCCGCGCGCAACGCCATCCTGTTCCGCTCTGGTGCTGCCATCATCGCCCCCGAGTCGGCTCCAGCGCTCGACGAACTTGCCACCGACCTTGCGGCGTGCCCCGATGCCATCGTTCATGTCGAGGGCCACACCGATACGGACGGCAACGATCAGTCCAATCTGGCGCTCTCCGTCGCCCGGGCCGAAGCGGTAGTTGCCGCACTTGTCGAGCGCGGCATCGCGCCCGCCCGGCTCTACGCCCTTGGTTACGGCGAAACCAGTCCCATCGGCGACAACGATACGGCTGAAGGCAAGCGGCTCAATCGCCGCATCGTCATCACAGTGCCCCAGACATGAATGTTTGCCTGTTGCGCTTGCCGATCCGCAGCACGAAATCCGCGACGGCCTCGATTTCCTCGCTCTGGTCGAACAGGGCCGGGGACCCCTGGCCGGCAATCGTCAGCGCCACTGCATCGGGCCGGCGCCGGACCATTTCAGCAAAGGTTTCCCGGCGCAGCTGATCGGTGAACTCGGTGCGCAGCAGCATCAGCGGCGCGCAGCTCAACGCCCCGAACAGCGACCACTGCGGGGTAAGCACATCATCGAAATTGATGTTGGCGAGTGCCTTGATCAGGCGTTGGTCGTAAAGCGGCCTTGCCCGGCCGCGCTTGTCGATAAAATGGCTGCGTCCGATGAGTTCGTCCAGCTGGCTTTGGGCCAGTTCGGGATAATCGCCACCCAGAATACGCCTGAACCCGGCCACCACTGCCTTGCCGCGCAGGCTTTCAACGTGTGCCAGATTGTTGCGCAGCCGAACAATGCCCCGCGAATCCGCGATTGGCCCGGAATCCAGCAACACTGTCCCGCCGATCAACAGCGGATGTTCGGTGGCGAGCGCCATCGCCACTTGCCCGCCTTGTCCCTGCCCAAGCACGATTGCCTGATCGATCCCGAGGGCCGCAAGAATCGACGCCACATCGCGTGCATCTGCGAGCGTGCCATAATCGGTCGGCTTGGCACGATCATCGGCGCGGCCGCGGCCGGGCAGATCAAGCAGTACCACCGGCCACCCACCGCCGCCGACCCGCTGGAAGGTCTGCGCAAACGCGGAAAAGTCGCTCATGTTGCGTTGATAGCCGGGGATGCAAACCACCGGCAGGCGCTGCCCCGATAATTGCCCCGACACATGCACCATGGCCCGCAGGTCACTTGCCAGAGCGACCGGGAAAGCGGGCAGCGCTGTAAACACGGAATGGTCGGGGGGAATGGTTCTGGAGCGAGGCATCCGCGCTATCTACGAGCAAGCGCGTATCCCCCTCAAGCCCTATTACTGGATTGTCCTCAGCGCCTGGTTCAGCGTCATGCGGCTGTCCCCCAGCTGTTCGCGATACACCAGGTAATTGCCCAGCACGCGCTTCACATAAGTGCGGGTCTCCTGAAACGGAATACGCTCGATCCACACGGCCGGATCGACGTCGCTCTGCCGGGGATCGCCATAGGCCGCGATCCACTTGTTGGCATTGCCCGGCCCCGCATTATAGGCCGCGGCCGCCAACACGAGAGATCCGTCATAACGCTCCAGCTGCTTGCCCAGATAGGTCGAGCCGAGCAGGGCATTATAGCGGGGATCGCTCACCAGCTTTGCTGGCGAATAATCCACCCCCACTTGCTTGGCGACTTCCTTGGCCGTGCCGGGCATCAGCTGCATCAGCCCCCGTGCCCCCGCCGAAGAAACAGCATCGATCTGAAACATGGATTCCTGCCGCACGACAGCAAACACAGCAGCCCGGTCAGCCGCCAGTCGCGTGTCTTCTGGCAGGGCGTTATGCGGGAAGCTGAATATGTCGAGCGGCGCGCCGCGCGCATCGGCAATGCCGGCAATCGCCACCGACAGCTGCGGCGCTCCGATATCGTGCGCCAGCTGCGCCGCCAACACGAATTCTCCGCCATGCTCCAGACGGGCGCCATATTGGCGCAGCAGCGTCACAGCCATGCTCTTCTTGCCGCTGTCGGCCAGCAGGCGTATCCCCTGCACCACGGCGTTGCCCGCAAACAATGCGCTGCTGTGTTGTGCGTCGGGAAGGGGCCTCAGATCCACCCCGGCGTGACCCAGCTCGGCCCGTGCCAGCTGCCCGTAATAAACCGTTCCAAACTTTGCCGCCGCCTCGAACGCCGCCTGGGCGCCTGCGGTGTCTCCAAGTTTGCTGCTGGCGCGCCCCAGCCAGTAATTGGCCTGGCTGACGCTGTCGGGAAGCGTTGAAAATTCGGTCATCGCCGAAAAATGCCGTTTGGCGGCAGTGGCGTCGTCAAGAAAGGCCAGTGCAATCCAGCCGGCGTGGAAATGGGCTTCAACCATGCGGCCTTCAGGCCCGTTGCGATAGCCATCGGCGACCTCGAACGCCAGCTTGGGCTGTCCCAGATCCAAAAACTTGCGCACCAGCGTGCGTCGCTCATACCACCATTCGGCGGCATCGGGCACCTCGTCGGGCGCCTTGCGCAACCATTCGGCAGCGCTCTCCCAAAGTTCGAACTGCAGCGCCCGCTGCACCCGCGAATAAATAAAAACCGGATTGGTCTGCATGCTGGCATCGACGCTGTCCAGCTTGGCCTTGGCGTCCACATCGTTACGCGAGACCGCTGCCCGCGCCACGACCAGCGACTTTTGTGCGTCCGACAAAAACCGTGTCAGCCGCTCACTTCCCTTGGCCCGATCATGCATCATCAGATGCATGGCGCGCTGCCAGTGCGCCTCGCGGTCCAGAAGCGACCCGAACAGCTCAAGCACCCGCTTTTCCTGGCCCTGGGTCAGAAAATTCTCCACCCAGATCTGTGTGGCCAGGGCTCGCGCAGCGTCCTTGTCGCCCTCTTCCAGATAGGCTTTGCCAAGAAGAATTTGGGCTTCAACGCTTGAGGGCGGTTGACCGGCAAACTCTGCCAGCACGTCCGCAGCGCTTGGCCTCATCTGCGTAAAGGCGTGCTCAAGCCGCGCGCGGAATACGGTATCGCTGACAAATTCGGGCGCTTCCGCCATGAAGTCCTTGATCGACTGATAATCGATCTTGCCGCTGTTGTACTGGATCGCGGCCCATTGAATCGTGTGTCGCTCGGCCTGGCTCTTAAGTGCTCCAGCCATCTTGAACGCACCGGCAATGTCGCCGTCATCGAGCGCCGCGAGCGCCTCGCGAAATTCGGCCGATGCTTTTATCTCGACCGCCACGGGCACCGGAACTGGCACTGGAAGAGTTGGCACAGAAGCCGTGGTGATCGGATCGATCACCTGGGGCGCCGGCACGGCAACAGGCGCAGCGTCGACCGGCTTCAAGATGATTCCGGAAGGCTGGATCGCGGCTGTCCTCACCCTGTCGGCGGGTTCTGCATCGACAAAGGAGGGCGGCGCGATTGCTGCTGTCGCAGGAACGGCTGCGCCGTTGGCCACACCGGATTTAAAGAAATCGATCGCTTCATTGGCCGCAAAGGCAAAGGGGGCAACAACCGCCACACCCACAACCGCTACGACGAAACCTGCTCGAAAGCTGTTTTTCATCTGCTGTCCTGCTGGTACGCGTCTACTTTTCCAGCGGGGAGCCCCCACCACGCAGTAAACCTGATTTTTACCCAATCAGGGTAAATATTGGGTTGCCGTGCGATGATCCCCGCTGGTGATCGCCACGCAACAAAGCGTTGTCGTAGCCGCCAGTTGAATCTATGGTGCGGCATACAAAATCAGCCGCAACCAAGCGGTCTATGCCATCCCGCCACGGCCGAACTGTGGCAGACAACCCAAGGACATTGCCAAAAATGCTGCGAGGATCGATTACGGCGCTCATCACTCCCATGCGCGATGGGATCGTCGATGAGAAAGCCTTCGCGCACTTTGTCGATTGGCAGATTGCCGAAGGCACTCATGGCCTGGTGCCGGTCGGGACCACGGGCGAAAGTCCGACGGTGAGCCACGACGAACATCGGCGCGTGGTCGAAATTTGCATCGAAGTCGCTGACAAGCGCGTTCCGGTCATCGCTGGTGCGGGATCCAACTCCACGGCCGAAGCGGTGTCCCTTGCCCGATTTGCCGAACAAACCGGTGCCGACGCAGTGCTGTCGGTTGTTCATTATTACAACAAGCCCAACCAGGAAGGGCTGTTCCAGCATTTCTCGGATGTGGCCAGCGCCGTTGGCATTCCCGTCATTCTTTATAGTGTCCCCGGCCGCACGATTGTTGATCTCACAGTCGATACCATCGTGCGCCTGCATGAAGCCCACGCCAACATCATCGGGGTCAAGGATGCAACAGGCAGCATGGAGCGGGCCACCATGCAGCGGGTGAAGCTGGGCAAGGAATTCATTTTGCTGTCCGGCGATGACAGCACCGCCCTGGGCTTCAACGCCCATGGGGGGCATGGCTGCATCTCGGTCACGGCCAATGTGGCGCCGCGGCTTTGCTCCCAGTTGCAGGAATTATCCCTGGCCGGCGATTTCGCTGGCGCTCGGGCCATCAACGACAAGCTGGCCTATTTGCACAAGGACTTGTTCATGGAGCCAAATCCGGCGCCGGCGAAATATGTCGCGAACAGGCTCAATCTATGTGCCAACGAGATGCGCCTGCCGCTGACGCCGATCGCCAAGCCGACGCAGGACGCGGTGGACTTTGCAATGGCGCATGCAGGTCTTATCTAAGCATCATGGCTCCAAAAAATGACAAGGCTAAAAATGGTGTGATCAGCCATGGCCTCGTGGCTGAAAACCGCCGGGCGCGCTATGATTATGCCATTGGCGAGACCATGGAAGCCGGGCTGGTATTGACCGGCACCGAGGTCAAGTCGCTTCGTCTGGGCAAGGCGCAGATCACCGAATCCTATGCCTCGCCCGAAAGAGGCGAGCTTTGGCTGATCAACGCCCATATCCCTGAATACCTCCAGGCCAACCGGTTCAACCACGAGGAAAAACGCCCGCGAAAGCTGCTGGTGTCGCGCAAGCAGTTGGCCCATCTGGACCAGGAGGTGTCACGGGCGGGCAATACCATCGTGCCCCTCAAGCTCTTCTTCAACGATCAGGGCCGCGCCAAGGTCCTTATCGGGCTGGGCAAGGGCAAGAAGAATTATGACAAGCGCGAGACCGAGCGCAATCGCGACTGGAACCGCGACAAGTCCCGCATCATGAAAGAAGGCGGGCGCGGCTAATGAGGTGATCCAAACCTTGTGCCGCGCAAGTACATGGTGTAAGGCACCGGTTCATTCCATAAATTTTGGAGACGTCTGTGGCACGCGTCACCGTTGAAGACTGCATCGAAAAGATCGAAAACCGCTTCGATCTGGTACTCATGGCGGCCCATCGTGCCCGCATGATTTCATCGGGGTCCCAGATCACCGTCTCGCGCGACAATGACAAGAACCCCGTCGTTGCCTTGCGTGAAATTGGTGACGGCGCGATCTCGCCCGACGATCTGCGCGAAGACCTGATCCACTCGCTGCAGAAATATGTCGAGGTCGACGAGCCCGAAAGCCATGCCGCCCCGCTGATCGAAAGCAATGGCGACGACGACCAGCTCAACTTCGACACCATCAGCGAAGAAGAACTTCTCCGCGGCATCGAAAGCCTGGCTCCCCCGGAACGCCGCGACGACTGATTGGTCCCTGTTGGACAGATCAACACCCCCGGCGCAATCCGGGGGTGTTTTGGTTTCAGGCTCGCTCACCCACTCCCACCCGGGCTTGCCCTGGAAAGGGGAGGAACAGGTCAATGTTCGGAGCCGATCGCGCGCACGCCCCGGACTGCCCTCTCCCTTCCGGGGGGAGGTCAGGGTGGGGTTCTCCTCCGACCCAAAAACTTCGGCTTCCCAAATTCAATCAAAGCGCTAAGCTCATTCACCAAGCAGGCGGCGACTAATCCCATGATGCGGCAGTACGAGCTTGTCGAACGCGTTCAGGCCTATAACCCGAACGTCGATGAGCAGTTGTTGAACAAGGCCTATGTGTACGCCATGCAAAAGCATGGCTCGCAAAAGCGCGCCTCGGGGGACCCTTACTTCAACCACCCCCTCGAAGTCGCCGCCATCCTGACCGAGCTCAAGCTCGACGACGCCTCCATTGCCGTGGGGCTGCTGCACGACACCATCGAGGACACCGACGCCACTCGATCCGAGATCGACCAGACCTTCGGCGCAGAGATCGGTGCCATTGTCGATGGCCTCACCAAGATCGAACGGCTGAACCTGGTTTCCCGAGAGGAAGCCCAGGCCGAGAACTTGCGCAAGCTGCTGCTGGCGATCAGCCAGGACGTGCGCGTCCTGCTGGTCAAGCTCGCCGACCGGCTGCACAACATGCGCACCCTTCAATATATGTCTCCCGAAAAGCGGGCGCGCATTGCTCAGGAAACCATGGATATCTACGCCCCGCTTGCCGGGCGCATGGGTATGCAGGACATGCGCAACGAGCTTGAGGATATCTCTTTCAAGACCCTGCAGCCCGACCATCACCAGGCCATTGTCGCGCGCCTCGATGAACTGCAGTCCGAATATCGCGAGACGATCTCCACCATTTCCACCGAGCTCACCGAGCGGCTGGCGGCGGAAGGCATCACCGCACGCGTCAAGGCACGCGTCAAATCGCCCTATTCGATCTTTTCCAAGATCGAGCGCAAGTCGATTGCCCTTGAACAACTCTCCGACATGATCGGGTTCCGGGTGATCGTGGGCTCGATCGATGAGTGCTATCATACGGTGGGCGTGGTCCACACCAAGTGGAAGGTCGTGCCGGGGCGCTTCAAGGACTATATTTCCGTCCCCAAGCACAATGATTATCAGTCGATCCACACTACCATTGTCGGCCCCGGCCGCCAGCGGGCCGAGCTGCAGATTCGCACCGAGGAAATGGACAGCGTCGCCGAATTCGGCATTGCCGCCCACGCGCTCTACAAGGACGGCGCCTCGGCCAATCTCAGCCGCATCGAAAATGAATCGCAAGCCTATGGCTCGCTGCGCTCCACCATCGCGCATCTGACCACCGGCAATTCCACCACCGAAGATTTTCTCGAATACACCAAGCTCGAGCTCTTCCAGGATCAGGTGTTCTGCTTCACACCCCGCGGCCGCCTTATTGCCCTGCCGCGCGGCGCCACCCCGATCGATTTCGCCTATGCGCTGCATACCGATATCGGGGACACCACGGTGGGCGCCAAGATCAACGGCTCCATCCTGCCGCTGGTCACCCAGCTCCGCTCGGGCGATGAAGTCGAGATCATCCGCGACCACAACCATCTGCCCCCGATGAACT
>JAQGJI010000069.1 GCA_028290685.1 Devosia sp.
GGTCATCGATATTCTCGGGTGGCCAGTTTGCAACGTCCATTCCGAGATGAAGCCCCATCTGTGCCAGGACCTCCTTGATTTCGTTGAGCGACTTGCGGCCGAAATTCGGGGTCCGCAGCATCTCGGCCTCCGTCTTCTGGATAAGGTCGCCGATGTATACGATGTTGTCGTTCTTGAGGCAGTTGGCCGAGCGGACCGAAAGCTCGAGTTCGTCGACCTTCTTGAGCAGAGCCGGGTTGAAGGCCAGTTCCGGAACGGCATCCTGTGCCTTTTCCTTGCTGGGCTCTTCGAAATTCACGAATACCGACAGCTGGTCCTGGAGAATGCGCGCGGCATAAGCCAGAGCATCTTCCGGCGACACGGCGCCATTGGTTTCGATCTGCAGGGTTAGCTTGTCCTTGTCGAGACTCTCGCCTGCACGGGTAGCATCGACCTTGTAGCTAACGCGACGAACCGGCGAAAACAGCGAGTCGACCGGGATATAACCGATCGGCGCATCTTCAGGACGGTTCTTGTCGGCAGGAACGTAGCCCTTGCCGTTGTCGACGGTGAACTCGATGTTGATCTCGGCGCCATCATCGAGATGGCAGATCACGAGTTCAGGGTTCAGCACTTCGATATCGCCGGTGACCTTGATGTCGCCAGCGGTAACGGCACCGGGGCCCTGCTTGGAGAGATTGAGACGCTTCGGGCCTTCGCCGCCCATTCGTAACGCGATTTCTTTCACGTTAAGAACGAGATCGGTGATGTCTTCACGCACGCCAGGAAGCGACGAGAATTCATGCAGAATGCCGTCGATCTGGATTGCGGTAACTGCCGCGCCCTGAAGCGACGACAGCAGCACGCGACGAAGAGCATTACCAAGGGTAAGCCCATAACCGCGCTCAAGTGGCTCGGCAACTACCGAGGCCACGCGCGCGTTGTCGCTGCCCGAAACAATCTCCAGCTTGGTCGGCTTGATCAATTCTTGCCAGTTCCTCTGGATCGTCACGGTTATGTCCTTTCAAAATCGCGGCTCCAGCCCGAGCCGCTCCGCCGCAAACGCAATAAGACTCCCGGCCGCGCGAGGGCCGGGAGTTCTTCGACTCGCCTGAATTAGACGCGGCGCCGCTTGCGTGGGCGGCAGCCATTGTGCGGGATCGAGGTGACGTCACGGATCGAAGTGACATTGAACCCGGCAGCCTGCAGGGCGCGAAGCGCCGACTCACGGCCCGAACCAGGACCGCGCACTTCGACCTCAAGGGTCTTCATGCCGTGTTCCTGAGCCTTCTTGGCGGCATCTTCAGCAGCAACCTGCGCTGCATAAGGGGTGGACTTGCGCGAACCCTTGAAGCCCATCACGCCCGACGAGGACCATGAAATCGTGTTGCCCTGCATGTCGGCAATCGTGACCATGGTGTTGTTGAACGAAGCGTTCACGTGGGCAACGCCCGACGTAATGTTCTTGCGTTCCTTGCGCTTGACGCGCGCGGTTTCAGTCTTAGCCATTTATGTCCTCTAATCGATATCAGCGCTGCCGTTAGCCTTGTTGCCCCGGCAGCTACATCGAAGAACCCGATAAGCGGGTTCTTACTTCTTCTTGCCGGCGATTGCCTTGGCAGGGCCCTTGCGGGTGCGAGCGTTGGTATGGGTGCGCTGACCGCGCACAGGCAGGCCACGGCGGTGGCGCAGGCCACGATAGTTGCCCAGATCCATCAAGCGCTTGATGTTCATGGCCACGCCACGGCGCAGGTCACCTTCCACGACGTAGTCGCGGTCGATGGTTTCACGCACCTGGATAACTTCCGCGTCGCTCATTTCATTGACGCGACGGTCGGCAGGAATACCGACCTTGGTGCAGATATCCTGGGCGAACTTCTCGCCAATCCCGTGGATATACTGCAGCGCGATAACGACACGCTTATTCGTTGGGATATTGACGCCAGCAATACGAGCCACGCCTGCTCTCCTTCATTCAACACGGCAACCATCACGGCCCGTGCCGTTAAACAACAAGGGACCGGATTTCGACCCCCAACTTCACTGAGGAACCGAATCCAGTCCAAAAACCTATGGAACTGATCCGGTTCTTTAAGGTCTCGATTCCGCAGAGTCAACTGCCAAGTCAAGTCCTCTTCTTAACGTCCGATAGCTGCCTTGATGGCGCCCGTTACTTGGTCGACGGGTGCCATGCCATCAACAGTCCTCACCAGCCCCTGCTTGCGGTAATAGTCCACGAGAGGAGCGGTGTCTTTCTTGTAGACGTCCAGCCGCTTGCGAATGACCTCGGGATTGTCATCCGGGCGGTTGCTTTCCTTGGCCCGGTTGACAACACGCGACACCAGCACGTCGGCGTCCGCCGTCATCTCGACGACGGCGTCCAGCTGCATGCCCTTGCTGCTGAGCATTTCGTCCAGCGCCTCGGCCTGCCCGATCGTGCGCGGAAAGCCATCCAGGATAAACCCGTTCTCGCAATCGGCCTCATCCAGGCGATCCGAAACGATGCCGTTGACGATATCGTTGGACACCAGGTCCCCGCGATCCATCACGGCTTTCGCCGCAAGGCCCATCGGAGTTCTTGCCGCAATCGCCGAGCGAAGAATATCGCCGGTCGACAGCTGGGGAATACCAAAAGCCTCGACAAGGACCTTGGCCTGCGTCCCCTTCCCCGCCCCCGGGGGTCCCAGCAAAATCAGCCTCATCGACGCTTGCCCCCTCCAAGACGGGATTTCTTGACCAGCCCCTCATATTGCTGGGCGATTAGATGGCTCTGGATCTGGCTGACCGTATCCAGCGTCACCGTCACCATGATCAGCAGCGACGTACCGCCGATGAACTGGCTGACCGCCAACTGGCTGAACATCACTTCCGGTATCAAGGCCACGACCGTCAGGTACAACGCACCAATCACCGTTATGCGGGTCAGCACGTAATCGATGTGCTGCGCCGTCCGCTCACCCGGGCGAATGCCGGGAATAAAGCCGCCGGAGCGCTTGAGGTTGTCCGCTGTTTCCTGCGGGTTGAACACGATGGCTGTGTAGAAGAACGCAAAGAAGATGATGAAGAAGGCGAACAGCGCCAGATAAAGCGGCTGGCCCCGGCCCAGCAGGGCCGTAACGACCTGCAGCCACTCCGGCGCATTACCCTGCGCCGCAAACGACGCAATGGTAGCGGGCAGCAACAGCAGCGAAGAACCAAAGATCACCGGGATGACGCCCGAAGTGTTCAGCTTGAGCGGCAGATGCGAGCTGTCGCCCTGGAACATCTTGTTGCCCACCTGCCGCTTCGGATACTGGATCAGCAGCCGGCGCTGGGCGCGCTCGAAGAACACGATGGCCGCAATGACCACCAGGGCGATGACGATCATCCCGATCCCGGCAAAGCCCGGGATAGCGCCCGTACGGCTCAGCTCGAGCGTCTGCACGATGGTCGTGGGCAGGTTGGCCACGATACCAGCGAAGATGATCAGGGAGATACCGTTGCCTACGCCGCGCGAGGTGATCTGCTCACCCAGCCACATCAGGAACATGGTGCCCCCGACCAGTGTAATCACCGTGGAAATGCGGAAGAACCAGCCCGGGTTCAGCACCACGCCTTGGCTTCCCTCCAGCCCCACGGCAATGCCGTAGGCCTGTACCGCACAGAACAACACCGCCAGATAGCGGGTGTACTGGTTCATCTTGCGGCGACCGGCCTCGCCCTCTTTCTTGAGGGCCTCCAGCCGCGGCGATGCCGTTGCGACCACCTGCACCACGATCGAGGCGGTGATATAGGGAATAAGGTTCAGCGCAAAGATCGCCATGCGCTCGACAGCGCCACCGGCGAACATGTTGAACATGCCGATGATGCCCTGCTGGCTCTGTTCGAACGTCGCGCGGAATGCATCGGGGTCGATGCCCGGAACCGGAATGAAAGTGCCCAGACGATACACAAGCAGCGCGCCCAGTGTGAACCAGATGCGCTGCTGTAGGGCTTTCGCCTTGGAGAATGTCGAGAAATTCAGATTACGTGCCAGCTGTTCGGCTGCGGACGCCATTATTCGCTCCCTGTGGCTTTTGGGCCTGGTGCGCTCGGAGCGCTTTGGGACGCAGATGCATCTGCCTCACTAACGCAACAAACCA
>JAQGJI010000101.1 GCA_028290685.1 Devosia sp.
TGGACGACAAGCAATCCGATACACCGATCATCTGTTTTTCCCACCTGCGGTGGGACTTTGTGCTGCAACGACCACAGCATCTGATGAACCGGTTTGGCAGATCTCGACAGATCTACTTCTTTGAAGAGTATATTCCCACCGACCACCACTCTGCCTACCTTGAATTCCACCCCTACGCGGGAACCAGCATCGTATCGCTTCGCCCGCGGGTACCGCACTCCTGGGATGCAGCTCGTCGCTAAGAGGGGCTGCGTACCCTGCTTGACCTCTTGCTGCGCCTCAACGGCATCACAAAGCCGCTTCTTTGGTTCTACAGTCCTCAGATGTTTACCTTTGCCCGCCATGTCGATGCGGCGGCGGTGGTGTATGACTGCATGGACGAGCTGGCCAATTTCAAATTTGCACCGGCAGGACTGAAAGAGCTGGAAGCGGCGCTGATGGCCAGGGCGGACCTTGTCCTGACGGGCGGATCGAGCCTGTTTGAGGCGCGCAAGCACCTGCATGACAACATCCATCTGTTTCCATCCGGCGTGGAACTCGATCATTTCCAGACTGTTCGGGATGGTCTGCAGCCAGCGCCGGACATGGCTTCGCTTCCGGGCAAGAAGCTGGGCTTTTATGGGGTCATCGATGAACGGATCGATCTGGCCCTGCTGCAGCACCTTGCCAGAATGCGACCAGACTGGTCGATCATCATGGTTGGCCCGCTGGCCAAGATCGGTCATGAAGACTTGCCCAAGGCAGCGAACCTGCACTTCGTTGGGCCGCGGCCTTATGCCGAGCTACCCAGCTGCCTTGCAGCCTGGGATGTCGCCCTGATGCCGTTTGCCATCAACGAGGCGACGCGGTTCATCAGCCCGACCAAAACACCTGAATATCTCGCTGCTGGATTGCCTGTCGTGTCAACGCCGATCGTGGACGTCGTGGCAACCTATGGCGACACCGACAGCGTGCAAATTGCCACGACGCATGATGCCTTTGTTGCTGCGTGCGACACGGCGCTGCGTATGGATACCAAGGCACTCCTGCCATTGGTCGATCAGAAACTGGCGGCCATGAGCTGGGACGAAACGTTCCGCCGGATCGCTGGATTGGTGAATGCGGCGATCGAGTCTGGGGCGCGGAAGATCTACACGCCCTCCCTGCGGCGAACCCGCAGCAGCGGACCGTATGACTATCTGGTCGTCGGCGCCGGCTTTGCGGGCAGCGTTTTGGCTGAACGTCTGGCGGCAGGCTCGGGCAAGCGCATACTCATATGCGACCGGCGCCCGCATATAGGCGGCAACGCCTACGATCACCCCGACGCAGCCGGCATTCTGGTTCACAAATACGGGCCCCATATTTTCCACACCAACAGCGATGAGATTGTCGCCTACTTGTCCCGGTTTACGGCCTGGCGCCCTTACGAGCATCGTGTTCTTGCCTGCGTCGGCCAGCAACAGCTGCCCATGCCGATCAACCGCACCACGTTGAACAAACTTTATGGACTCGACCTCTCAAGCGATGAACAGACCGAACAGTTTCTTCGTTCACGCGCCGAGCCGATAGATCCGATCGAAAGTTCGCGGGACGTTGTGATCAGCCAGGTTGGAAGCGAACTCTATCGCACTTTTTTTGAGGGCTATACGCGCAAGCAGTGGGGCATGGACCCAAGCGAGCTGGACAAGGCCGTAACCGCGCGCGTTCCTACCCGCTTCAACACCGACGATCGTTACTTCCTTGATCGATTTCAAGCCATGCCGCTGCATGGCTATACGGCGATGTTCGAGAACATGCTCGATCATGCCAATATCGAGCTGGCACTTGGCGTGGACTTCAAGGAAGTACAGGCGCAAAATCTGGCGCCGCAAACCATCTATACCGGGCCGATCGACGAATACTTCGACCATCGGTTCGGTGCCCTGCCCTACCGCAGTCTGCGTTTCCAGCACGAAACTCTGGAGCAGAGACGATTCCAGCCCGTAGCGGTCGTCAACTACCCGGCGCCAGATGTGCCCTACACACGCATCACCGAGTACAAGCACCTCACCGGCCAGGTGCATCCACAAACCAGCATCAGCTATGAATTCCCCCAGGCTGACGGCGACCCCTATTATCCCATTCCCCGCCCGGAAAATGCAGCGCTGTACAAGCGCTACGAGGCGCTGGCCCGTGAGCACCCAGATGTTCATTTTGTGGGGCGCCTGGGGACTTATCGCTACTACAACATGGATCAGGTTGTCGGCCAGGCGCTCGCAACTTACCGCCGCATGGTCACGGCTCCCGGGCCGCGCATGCATGCGACGGTTTCAGCATGAAGCACAGGATCGTCCTGGCCACCGACAGCCTCGACCCGTCCGGCATGGGCGAACACATGCTGACCTTGGGCGGCGCGATCCAGGACGCATTCGACATCGTCCTTGCGGCGCCGGACGAGGGACCCAGCGCCGTGCTGTTGCGCCGGGCCGCCGCACTGGGCCTGGGCGTCAAGAAGTTCGATCTGCACCAACTAGGACATTGGGCCAAGTGGCTGCAGGAATATCGGGCGGACCTGGTGCATGTTCATGCCGGTATCGGCTGGGAAGGGCACGGTCTGGTGCGGCATGCGAAAGGGGCTGGCGCGTCTGTGGTTCGCACGGAGCATCTGCCCTACCTTCTCACCAGCGTCGTTCAGCAGGCGGAATACCGAGCCATGCTTCGTGCTGTCGATCAGCGCATCGCCGTGTCGCAGGCTGTGGCGCAATCCCATGCCGGATGGGGCGCAGGAAAGATCGACGTCATTCCCAATGGCATCTTTGCTGTGCCACCCCGGCGTGAACCTCGCGACGTTCGCGCGGAACTCGGCCTTGCTGAAGGCGAACAGATGATTTTGACAGTGGCGCGTTTCACTGCTCAGAAAGGCTATGACCTGCTTGTTGCAGCAGCACGGGCTGTGCTGTCCGGCCACCCCAAGGCAAGGTTCCTGCTGGTGGGCGACGGGCCCGAACTGGACGGTATCCGGTCCGCCATTGCCAGCCAGAACCTTGGAAAAAGCATCACGCCAACAGGCGCGCGAAGCGACGTGCCCGACCTTCTCGCGAGCGCCGACCTGTTCGTGCTGCCGTCTCATTTCGAAGGCTTGCCCTTGGCGTTGCTTGAAGCAATGGCGGCATCAGCACCAATCGTAGCAACCGCGAACGGGGGAACCGTTGAAGCATTGGGCAGCAAACATCCCTTCCTGGTTCCACCAGGCGACAGCAACGCATTGAGCAAGGCGATCAATCTGGCGCTGGCCGATCGCGCTACCGCGCACGCTTCGGCAGCGGCGGCCAGGGCACGCTTCACTGCGCTCTTCAGCGCCGAGCGCATGGCGCAGCAAACCGCCGCTTTGTACCGATCCATCCTTTCCACGACAATCCGCCGAGGTGCCGCCGCATGAGCAAGACGCGAATAGGGCTGATCGGAGCGGGTGGTATCGCGCAGCGTCATCTGGGGGTACTGGAGCAATTCGAGGACGTCGAGCTGGCAGGCTTTGCCGATCCAGATTTTGATCGGGCTGTCGCCCTGGCATCGCGTTATGGTGCGCGCGCTTACCAGAACTCCGCTGAACTGCTCGACGGGCCAGATCTTGATGCAGTCTATATTTGTATCCCGCCGTTCGCGCATGGGGAAGCCGAGCGTCTGGCGATCGGGCGTGGGTTGCCGTTCTTTGTCGAAAAGCCGCTCTCGCTCGATCTTGCCACAGCAGAAGCAATCGCGGAGCAGGTTGCTGCCGCCGGTCTGGTCACCGCCGTGGGCTATCATTGGCGCTATATCGACACTGTCGAGGAGGCACGCCGGCGACTGGCCGAGCGCCCGGCTCAACTCGTTTCGGGCTATTGGCTTGACCAGACGCCGCCGCCGCAATGGTGGTGGCATGAGGATCGATCAGGTGGACAAATGGTTGAGCAAACCACGCATATCATCGATCTGGCCCGCTATCTTGTTGGTGAGGTGACCCAGGTCTTTGGCCTTGCCAGCCACCAGGATCGTGCAAGTTTCCCTGGTCTGGACGTTCCTACGGCCAGCACTGCCAGCCTGCGCTTCGCATCGGGAGCCATCGGCAATATCGCTTCCACGTGCATCCTTGATTGGGCACACCGGGTGGGGCTGCACATCTTTGCACAGGGTCTCGCGCTTGAACTGACGGACCATGATCTCATGGTCGATGTTGGTTCCGGGCGCCCGGTACAACATGCCCAGGGCGACCCGGTGTGGCGTGAGGATCGCGATTTCATCGATGCGGTCCGCGGCGTGGGAAACCGGGTACGCTGTCCCTATGGCGAAGCGCTCAAGACGCACCGCGTGGCCCTTGCGATCAGCCAATCTGCCCGCGAGGGCAAAGTGGTCGACCTTTCGATGGGCAATTAAGTCCATGCCCGAGAGACATATTCATTCCCTGGGCGTCGAGGGCGAGGGTCAGGCCTATACATTCTCCTACGGCGAGGCTGATCCCCTGGACGGCCATGTTCGTTTGGAAACACTTTACACCGGCTTTTCAGCCGGCACGGAATTGACGTTCCTCAAACATACCAACCCGTATTTCCACTCCCGCTGGGACGCAGAGCGGGGGGTGTTTGTTGCCGGAGAACCGGGGCTGCATTACCCCGTACCGTTTCTGGGCTACATGGAAGTTGCGCGCGTCGTGGAAAGCCGGACCCCAGCTTTTCGTCCCCGGCAGGTGCTGGCCACGACATTTGGCCACAAGACGGGCCATACCGCCAATCCAGCCATGGATGTGCTTATTCCCTTGCCCAACGACCTTGACCCGATCCTGGGTATTTTCGTTGCACAGATGGGTCCGATCGCTGCAAACGGTATTCTTCATGCCGACGCGGAACACTTCGGTTCGGGCGTAGTCCGCCTGGGGCAATCTCTCAGCGGCAAGCCGGTGCTGGTGATCGGGGCCGGCACCGTCGGTATGATGACTGCGCTCTTTGCGCGGAACGCCGGCGCCTCCGAGGTCGTGGTCGCCGACCCCTCGCCCTTTCGCCGTGAGCGGCTTCAAGCCATGGGCTTTGTCGCCATGGAGGAAGATCAGGCCTGGCAGCATGCCCGCACAAACTGGCACAGCGGGGGCGAACGCGGCGCAGATTTCGTGTTTCAGACCCGTGCCCATGCGGGGAGCCTGCACACGGCGTTGCGAGCGCTGCGGCCGCAAGGCACTGTTATCGATCTTGCATTTTATCAGAACGGAGCAAACGAATTGCGGCTCGGCGAGGAGTTTCACCATAACGGCCTTGCCATACGCTGCGCCCAGATCAACCGTGTGCCGCGCG
>JAQGJI010000123.1 GCA_028290685.1 Devosia sp.
GTATCGGCGATGTTGAAGATGACGTTGTAGTAAGCGGCCGAGCCATCGGGAGCGATATTGCCGGTGAGCGAGACCACCTTGTGGCGCGACGCGTCCATCGGCATCAACTGCTCCACCGCCGCCTTGAGCGTGCGACCGGTGCCCACCGCGATGATGACCGGGTCGGCCCGCTTGAGCCAGCGCTCGATCTCGGTGGCGGTGGCTTCGGCAACGCCGATGGTGCTCGATTCGCTGGTGGGATCGGACGGAACGACCTCCACCAGATCCAGGGCGAATTTGGTTTTCAGCCGCCTGGCCAGATCCATGCAGCGCCCGATGGGGTGATCGAGCCGCACCTTGATCAGCCCCGCGCTGACCGAAAGCGACACCAGGCGCTGGGCCGACTGGCGCGAAATGCCCAGTTTGGCGGCGATTTCCTCCTGCGTATTGCCCGCTACATAATAGAGCCAGCCCGCGCGGGCAGCATCGTCCAGGCGATTGCCAGAGGTATCGGTTCTTGGCGGCATGGTCCGTTCCGGTGTGTGCGCGCAGTATTCGGCGATAGGGCGCGCAGCCGCAAGCCGTTTTCTCCGGGGTTTATTCGCGCGGCGCGGGCCGCAGGGCAAGCTGGCTGAGGGCGGTGCGGATATCGCGCTCGGTGTTCTTGAGGTGAAGGCGCATCGCCTCGGCGGCGGCACGGCTGTCGCCGGTGCGGATGCAATCAAGGATGCGCTGATGGGCATCCACCGTGTCGCCCGGGGTGTGGCCGCGCTGGGCGTGGCCGCGCTGGCTGATGAAGAAGGCTTCGCGCAGGGGCTGGGACATGGCCTCAAACAGATAGCCCAGCACCCGATTGCCGCTGGCCAGCGCGACGGCCTCGTGAAACCCCACATCGTGGGCGTGAAAGCTGGTTTCGAGCTCGAGCGAAAGACCGCCATCGGACTGCGCCAGGCTGTCGCGCATGCCCTGCAACTCGCCCTCGATCGCGGCCAGCGACGCCCGGGTCGCGTGCTTGGCGGCCAGATGCGCGGACTGCACCTCGAGCGAAAGGCGCACCGCGACCAGGTCGAACAGCCCCTTGGGATCGTAGCGGATGACCGAGGTAAGGAAATCGGCAAAGGCGGCGCCATCGGGCTCGCGCACCACGGCTTTGCGGCCGCGCGCGATCACCAGCAGCCCGCGGCCCTCCAGGCGCTTGACCGCCTCGCGGATGGTCAGGCGGCTGACATCGTAGCGCGCGGCCAGCTCGGCTTCGCTGGGCAGGGTGGAGCCGGGCGCAAGTTCCCCCAGAATCAAATCCGCCAGATGATTGGCAACCACGCTGGCAGCCGTTTGCTGGTCAGGGCGCCGCTCCCGGTCCTGCATCCTGTTCTCCCCACAAGGTGTCAGATACCTTTGCCTCCTGTGTGAACCGTTGACGGTTTGCTGAGCGGAGGTTCTGGCCTGTCGCGGCTACCATAGCGAGGGGTCGGCCCGACCGCAATCGCCTGCGCACAGGGTTGATCCATGAGCCTGGGCACAGCAACGGCGCTGAGCCCGTGCAAGATTGGACTTTACAGAGGTATCTGATTATCCTAGCTTCCCGCCGGTGGGCTTGGGAGGGCCTTTGACAGCCCGTGCCGTTGGTTCAGGAGTATCTCTTGCCAGATCAGCTGTTGAGCGCGCCGCAGGGTGTTCGCTCGGCTTGTTGTGGCGGCGGGGTTTGCAGGGCGGTCACCGCGATCCGCTTGGCCGAACCACCAGCGCACGGGGCTCCAGCCTCTCCCCTGATGACCATCCAAGGCTTTATGACCTCGAATATTCAAAGGGAGTCGAGACGTGAAGATTTTCAAGACGCTTGCCACCGTGCTGGCCGTTGGCGCCATGGCGCTGACAGCCTCCACCGCAACCTATGCCCAGGACAAGGGCGCGATCGGCATCGCCATGCCGACCCAGTCCTCGCTGCGCTGGATTTCGGATGGCAATGAACTCAAGTCCGCGCTGGAAGGCCTGGGCTACACGGTCGACCTGCAATATGCCGAAGACGACATCCCCAACCAGCTGGCCCAGGTCGAAAACATGGTCACCAAGGGCTCCAAGGCCCTGGTCGTGGCTTCGGTCGATGGCACCACGCTCTCGGCCGTGCTGCAGCAGGCCGCAGACGCCGGCATCAAGGTCATCGCCTATGACCGTCTGATCCGCGACAGCGCCAATGTCGATCTCTACACCACCTTCGACAACTTCCAGGTCGGCGTGCTGCAGGCCAATTCGCTGGTCAAGGGCCTCAAGGAACGCTTCCCGGACACCAAGCCATGGAACGTGGAACTGTTCGGCGGATCGCCAGACGACAACAACGCCTTCTTCTTCTATGACGGCGCCATGTCCGTCCTGCAGCCGATGATCGATGCAGGCGATATCGTCGTCAAGTCCGGCCAGCAGGGCATGGACACTGTCGGTACCCTGCGGTGGGACGGTGCGGTGGCCCAGGCCCGCATGGACAACATCCTGTCGGCCAACTACTCGGACGGCTCGGTTGTTCACGGCGTGCTGGCTCCCTATGACGGGCTCTCGCGCGGCATCATCTCCTCGCTGCGCGGCGTCGGCTACGGCTCGGGCGATCTGCAGTGGCCAATCATCACCGGCCAGGATGCGGAAGCGCCATCGGTCAAGGCGATCATTGCCGGCGAGCAATACTCCACCATCTACAAGGACACCCGCGAACTGGCTGCCAAGACCGCTGAACTGGTCGACACGCTGCTGACCGGGGGTACTCCAGAAGGCCTCGACACCACCACCTATGACAACGGCGTCAAGGTTGTGCCGTCGATCCTGCTGACCCCATACGAAGTCGACGCTTCGAACTACCAGGCTCTGGTCATCGACTCGGGCTACCTCAAGGCTGAAGACATCCAGTAAGCTTCGGCTTTCTGAAACTGAGGGCCTCGCGGCAACGCGGGGCCCTTTCTAAATTTATCGTGAGACTTCACGGTGAGCTTGTCTAACGGGAATGTGCGGCTCATAGAGCCCCAGCACGATCCGGTGGCCCGCAAGCTCACCATGAGGTCTACTCAGAAAGAGGCCAGCAATGACCAACACCATCCTGGAGATGCGCAGCATCACCAAGACCTTTCCTGGCGTGAAAGCGCTGTCGGACGTGAACCTCGACGTCCGGGAAGCGGAAATCCATGCCATCGTTGGCGAAAACGGCGCCGGCAAAT
>JAQGJI010000126.1 GCA_028290685.1 Devosia sp.
TGGCGCTCTTGCCTGTCGCGCTGTCCCCCCGCAAACACGCCATGCACCTCGATATGCTTGTGCGTCAGCTCGCCCTTGGTGCCGTGGAATTTCACCTCCAGCCCCTCCCAGGGCGAATAGGCCACCAGTGTATAGTTGAGCGAGGCTCCCGACGCATATTGCGCCTGCACCTGCATGGTGTCCTCGATGGTGATATCCTCGGCAAAAACGCATTTGTCGCGCCAATAGCCATCGTCCTGCTCGGCATCAAGGTATAGCTCCTTGAGCGGCTCGTCTGCCTCAAGGTCCATGAAGAACTCGCATTTATCCGCCACCGGGCAGGTATGGCAGCGCGGCCCATGCCCAGCCAGCCCCATCCTGGCTGCCATGTCCGGAGTATAGAAATTGCGCTGGCCGGTCGCCGAA
This sequence comes from Devosia sp., assembly GCA_028290685.1. GTDB lineage: Bacteria > Pseudomonadota > Alphaproteobacteria > Rhizobiales > Devosiaceae > Devosia. The sequence goes on from JAQGJI010000126.1 coordinate 406, forward strand.
ACGCTTTTTGGCGTCGAACCGGCCCACCAGTTCAACAGATCGAAATGGTGGGTCGACTTGTGCACCAGCAAGCCGCCCGACCTGTCCTTGTAGCGGTGCCAGCGCCGGAAGTAATCGGCGCCATGTACCCGGTCGAGATACCAGCGGAAATCGATGGCGGTGATGTCCCCGATCACGCCGTTCATCAAGATGTCCTTGAGCTGGGTGCGCGCCGGGGAATAGCGATAGTTGAACGTCACCGTCACCCGCTTGCCGGTTTCGCGCTGCGCATCCATGATCCGCTTGAGCCGGGCGATGTCGATCGTCATCGGCTTTTCGGTCATCACGTTGCGCCCCGCCCGCAGCGCGCGCACGATATAGTCGTCATGCAGGAAATCGGGCGTCGTCACGATCACGGTGTCCGGTTGCTGCTCGGCCAGCATCCGGTCGAAATCCTCGGCCAGGTAGGTGGCAATGCCATTGCCGCCGTTGTGGGGCACCTTGTTGGCAGAGAGCGCCAGCCGGCTCTGGTTGACGTCGCACAGCGCCACCAGTTCGGCGCTCCGGGCATGAGTGATCGCCACGGCATCGCGAAACATCTGGTGCCGCCCGCCGGTGCCGACGATGGCAAATTTCTGGGTCATGGGGTCAGATCGCAACTATGCTGAAAGGCCGAACCGGCCGGCTACATCTTCCATACAAGATCGAATATTCGCCGGCACGTGTCAATCGGCCAGGAGGTCGGCCGGCACGTCGAACACAGCCTGATGCGTCCTGCGGTCCGCAATTCGCGGTTCGTCACCAGCCACATCCGTACGGGCACGCCCCCAAATCCCTCCCAGGCGTCCTGGATTTCGGGCGTTGCCCGCGCCACGGCCTCGGTCATCAGCCCCAGGCCCGGTCCTTGCTGCACCCCGGTCCATGCCACGAGCGCGCTGCCCGTGGTATATGACAGCTGCACATTTCTGCAATCTTGTTGCGCGCAGAAACGCTTTAACTTGCCTGCCGAGCACAGGGGGAAAACGACATGGCAGCATCAAGTGCATTGTGGGACAGAATGGCGGACCGTTATGCGGCCTCCCCGGTAGCCGATGAGGCTGTGTATCAGGCCAAGGTCGCGGCCACGCGCAACTATTTGCGTCCCAGTTGTGCGGCGTGCTGGGAGCGGCCGGTTTTGCCATCGAGCACCAGTGGCATCCCAACCGCAATGCTGCGCTCTTCATTATCGCGCGCAAACCCGCGCCCTGGCCAGCGCACGCCGCCCCGCCCAACTGTTCTGTGTATGAAAGGCGCGCTTTTCCCAATCATCGCTGATCCTGTGCTAACACCTGCCTTCAGCTAAACCAGCAATGCACCCCAAGCATTGCCAGGCGGAGGTTCGATGAAAGTAGCAATCGACATGGGCGCGAGCACGGGAGCCACTGCGGCAACCCTTGATCTCGAGGAATTGCTGGCGACGCGCCTCCTGGTGCAGGGCAATTCGGGCTCGGGCAAGTCCCACCTGCTGCGTCGACTGCTGGAGCAATCCGCCCCTTGGGTGCAGCAGTGCATCATCGATCCGGAAGGCGATTTCACGACCCTGTCGGAGCGTTACGGCCACCAGGTCATCGACGCCACCCGCACCGAGGCCGAGCTAACCCGGATCGCCGCCCGGGTCCGGCAGCACCGCGTCTCGGTCGTGCTCAACCTTGAAGGGCTCGACGTCGAGCAACAGATGCGCGCCGCTGCCGCGTTTTTGGGTGGCATGTTCGATGCCGACCGCGACTACTGGTATCCGGTCCTTGTGGTGGTCGATGAAGCCCAGCTGTTCGCCCCATCGGTTGCCGGGGAAGTGTCGGACGAGGCCCGCAAATTGTCCCTGGGGGCCATGACCAATCTCATGTGCCGCGGCCGCAAGCGCGGCCTTGCCGGCGTCATTGCCACCCAGCGCCTTGCCAAGCTGGCCAAGAACGTTGCCGCCGAAGCCTCCAATTTCCTGATGGGCCGCACGTTCCTTGATATCGACATGGCGCGCGCCGCCGACCTGTTGGGCATGGAAAAAAGGCAGGCCGAACAGTTCCGCGACCTGGCGCGCGGCCACTTCATCGCCCTTGGGCCCGCCATTTCCCGCCGGCCCCTGCCCGTCACCATCGGCCCGGTGGAAACCTCTGCCCGCTCCACCAGCCCCAAGCTCACGCCCCTGCCCGAAGCACCGGTCGACGCTGCCGAGCTGATTTTTACCGCTGCCCCCGAGGAAGCGACGCGCCCCGTGGTGCGCCGTCCGGCTCCCCCGCCGCCGCCCTCCACCAATGAATTGCTGGCTCAGCTGTCGCGGCCCCGCGCCGACGCCGAACCCGTTCCGCAAACCCTGTTCCCCGAAATCGACCAAGCCGAGCGCGACGCACAGATCGACGCCATCATGGCCGAAATCCTGAGCGATCCGGACGCCAGCTTCCGCACCGTCGCCGTCCTTTACCAGGATTTCCTGGTCCGCTGCCGTATTCGGCGCGTGCCCGGCGAGCCGCCGGCCCTGCCGGTGTTCAAGCGCAAGCTGGCCGTGGCCCGGGTCGCGCCCGAAGCCGAAATCGCGCAGTCCCCCGGCTGGCAGCAGGCGCTCAGCCTCTCCGAAACGCTGACCGAGGATGTCCAGGGCGTGTTTCTGGTGCTCGCCCAGGCCGCTCTCACCAGCGCTCCCTGCCCGTCCGACGCAAGTCTTGCGCGCCTTTACGGCACCCACTCCGCCAGCCGTGCCCGGCGCCTTCTCACCTGGTTCGAGGAACGCGGGCTGCTGGTGGTGCGGCTGGATTTCCGCAACAATCGCGTCGTCGCCTTTCCGGACCTGCAGGCTGAAACCGCTCCGGGCGATCCAAATGGCCCAGATGCCCTGATGGATGTGCGCGGCGCGGCGGAATGATGCACTAAGTCAGCCATTCCACCGATCTCATCCCGGAGCTGATCCGGGACCCATACCGAGATCTTGAGGTGACCCCGCGACGCGCCCGGGGTTGCTGGCGCCGCCGACCCTCAATCGTCCTCCACAAACACCTCGTTGCGCTTGCGCCGGATGCTTGGCAGCACCGCGATCACCACCGCCAGAACCGCCAGCCCCAGCAGGGTCGCGGAAATCGGCCGCTCCAGGAACACCATCGGATCGCCCCGCGAGATGATCATGGCCCGCCGCAGATGCTCTTCCAGCAGCGGCCCCAGCACGAAGCCCAGCAGCAGCGGCGCCGGTTCGCACCCGAAGCGGATCAGCACATAGCCAAGCACCCCGAAAAACGCGACCGCATACACATCATAGATGTTCTGGTTGATCGAAAAACACCCGATGCAGGCAAACAGCACGATGGCCGGAAACAGCGCCCGATAGGGTATCGAGAGCATCTTCACCCACAGCCCGATCAGCGGCAGATTGAGCACGACCAGGAGCACATTGCCGATCCACATCGAGGCAATAATGCCCCAGAACAGCGCTGGCTGGTCGTTGATCACGTTGGGGCCGGGCGTGATCCCTTGCAAGATGAACGCCCCGATCATCAGCGCCATCACCGGATGAGCGGGGATACCAAGCGTCAGCAGCGGAATAAACGAGGTCTGCGCGGCGGCGTTGTTGGCCGATTCCGGCCCCGCCACGCCTTCGATCGCACCGTGTCCAAACTCCTCGGGGTGCTTGGAGAGCCGCTTTTCGGCCGAGTAGGAAGCAAAGGAGGACAGGATATGGCCGCCCCCCGGCAGCACGCCCAGCAGCGATCCGAGCACCGTGCCGCGCAGCACGGGCGCGACGATGCGCTTGAAATCGGTCATGCTGAGCCACAGCCCCTTGACGG
>JAQGJI010000153.1 GCA_028290685.1 Devosia sp.
TGCGTTCCATCGACATGGAAGGTCACCAGGTCATCGCGGCGCACGCGGGTGGTCCAGCTGGAATTGATCTGCGCCACGATCCCGCCCTCAAGCTGGAACGTCGCATAGGCGGCGTCATCGGTATCGGCCTTGAAGCGCTTGCCTTTTTCGTCGACACGCTCGGGAATGTGGGTCGCGCCCAGGCACGACACGGCCTGCACTTCGCCAAAGAGATTGTCGAGCACATAGCGCCAGTGGCACAGCATATCGAGAATGATGCCGCCGCCGTCGGCCTTGCGGTAGTTCCAGGACGGGCGCTGCGCCGGCTGCCAGTCACCCTCGAATACCCAATAGCCGAACTCGCCGCGCACCGAGAGAATGTCGCCGAAGAAACCGGAATCGCGCAGCATCTTGAGCTTGAGCAGGCCGGGCAGGAACAGCTTGTCCTGCACCACGCCATGCTTGAGCCCCGAGGCGCGCGCTGTCCTGGCTAGGTTCAGCGCCACCTCAAGGGTGTCCGAAGTCGGCTTCTCGCAATAAACATGCTTGCCGGCGGCCAGCGCCTTTTCCAGCAGCGAGGCGCGCATCAGGGTCGTGCCGGCATCAAAGAAAACCGTGTCGTCCCGATTGGCCAGCACGCTGTCCAGATCGGCACTCCAGCGGGCAATATCGTGCTTTTTGGCCAGGCGCTCGATCTTGTCGGCATCGCGCCCCACGATGATGGGGTCCACCACCAGGCGGTCGCCATTGCTGAGCGTGACACCCCCTTGATCCCTGATCGCCAGGATGGAGCGCACCAGATGCTGGTTGTACCCCATGCGCCCGGTCACCCCGTGCATGATCAATCCAAGCCGTCTGTCGGCCATGAAATCCTCCCCCGTTACATTCCATGTGTAACCAATTGGTTACTTAGCTAGACCGGTGGTATTGTGCCGTCAAGCCCTTGCCGGCCGCGATTTTCATTTGCCGGACGGCAATGCTTTACCGCGTCGTGGCGCGCTGCTATCTGAGCGCGGCCTGAGGGGTAACCGGAAGGTTCGGATGGAAGGGGAAATGGACCAACTCGCTGAACCAGCCGCACCCAAGCGGTCGCGCAATTCCGAGCGGACCAAGGCTGCCATTCTGGTTGCCGGGCGCGCCGAGTTCGCCGGGCGGGGCTTTGAAGGCGCGCGGGTCGATGCCATTGCGGCCCTGGCGGGGGCCAACAAGCGCCTGCTGTATCATTACTTCGGCAACAAGGAGGACCTTTATCGCGCTGTCCTGCTCGATGCCTATCAGGAGATCCGGCGGGGTGAGCGCGCCCTCTCGCTGGACCAGTATGGACCGGTCGAGGCCATGGACCGGCTGGTCCGCTTCACCTTCCGGCACTTTCTGGCCAATCCCTGGTTCCCTCGCCTGCTGGGCACGGAAAACATCGAGAATGCCCGCTTTCTCAAAACCCTGCCCGACATCCAGGCGCTCCATTCCCCTCTCGTGGGGCAGATCACCACCATTGTCGAGCGCGGGGCCGATGCCGGAATCTTCCGGCGCGATGTGGACCCGGTGCAACTCTATATCTCCATAGCCGGGCTCGGTTTTTTCTATGTGTCCAACATGGCGACGCTGTCGGTGATCTTCGCGCGCGATCTGTCCGGGGTCGCCATGGTGCAGGAGCGCGAAGCCCAGGCCGTCCAGATGGTGCTCGATTATCTCCGCACCAAGCCAGGCTGAACCCGGACTGCCGTCTTAGCGGCAGGGCTCTGCAGTACCGGTGTGTTGCCCGAAAAGCGTCAACCCCGTCCGCCCGGCTCTTTTGCCCATGAGCGAGCCGATCTTTCGTGACGGCCAGGAGCGTGGCGGCAAAGCCGTGCATCGACGAGCTTGGTGCCACAGCCATGGGCGCCAATCGGACCGGGATCAGAGGCACTTGGCCCCGCGCCGCGCTCCGGACGGGGAGCGGGCCCATGCCCGGCGCAACTTCCATACAAGCCGATTGCATGCCTTTTGCAGCCTGTGCTATGTCGTAACCATCCGGTTAATTAGGAAATTGGCGGAGCGTAGGCCGAACACAGCGCACCAAGACGCTGGCCCGACAACTATCCTGAGGACGGAAGGCAACGTAACCGGTTGGTGACATAGGCGGCGGGGAGGCCGTGATCGCCGGGCTGCTGGGCCAACGGGACAAACAAATTCTCTGGGAGGAAAATCCATGACTATTCGTCTTGATCGCCGTAAATTCCTGATGGGCAGCACCGCGCTTGCCGCTGCCGCGGGTATCGGCATCGGGCCTGCCATGTCGCAGGAAACCCGCATGCGGCTGCTGTTCTGGGGCGGCCAGGCCCGGGCCGACCGCACCTATGGGGTGACCGATCTCTATACCTCGGCCAATCCGGGCGTCACCTTCGATGGTGAGTTCCTGGCATTCACCGATTACTGGCCCAAGCTGGCGACCCAGACTGCGGGGGGCAATTCCCCCGATGTGATCCAGATGGATTACCGCTACATCGTTGAGTACGCCAATCGCAACGCCATCGCTCCGCTTGATGAGTTCGTCGGCAATGAGCTGAACCTGGACGACTTCGACGCTGACCAGCTCGAAGGCGGCAAGGTCGGCGGCAAGCTCTATGGCATCAGCCTGGGCGCCAACTCGGTCGCCCTGATGGTCAACCAGACCGCCTTCGATGAGGCGGGCATGGACATCCCGAACCGGGACTATTCCTATGCCGACCTGCCGGCCCTGGCGGAAGAATGGAACAGCAAGAACAAGCGCCCCGGCATGAAGTTCTGGAGCGATTATTCAGGCGGCGAGCCCGGGCTGGACAACTGGCTGCGCCAGCGCGGCAAGCCGCTTTATACGGCCGATGGCCAGCTTGGCTTCGAGGCGCAGGACATCACCGACTGGTTCCAGATGTGGGCTGACCTGCGCGCCGCCGGCGTGCTGGTGTCCCCCGAAGATCAGGCGCTGGACGCCACCGACGCGATCGAAAACACCATGATCACGCTTGCCAAGGCGCCGGTGACCTATGCCAATTCCAATCAGTTGATCGCCTTCCAGGCCGTTAACCCGGACACGCTGACCATGATCAACTACCCGCGTGCCGAGCCGGGCTCGGGCGGCGGCCACTATCGCAAGCCCTCGATGTTCTTCTCTCTGGGCGCCGGCTCGCAACACCTGGCCGAAGGCGCCAAGTTCATCGATTTCTTTATCCGTGATCCTGAAGCAGGCAAGATTTTAGGCGTCGAGCGCGGTATCCCCTGCTCGAAGGCGCAGCGCGAGGCAATCGCGCCCACCCTTGATCCACAAAGCCGGATCGCGCTGGATTTCGTGTCCAATCTGGGCGATCTGCTCGGACCCTTGCCCCCATCTCCCCCTGCTGCGGCCGGCGAAGTGGGCGTCGCGTTCAAGACCAAGAGCCAGGAAGTGGCGTTCGGCCAGCAATCGCCACAGGATGCCGGCCCCGCATTCGTCCAGCAGGCGACTGAAATCCTCTCGCGCGCGGCGAGCTAGCCCCCATGACCGCGCGCTCCATGCACGAAACCAATCGCGTCTCCAGCGCAGGGCGCGCGCTCACTCCATCCAGATGGTCCCGGATCTGGAGCCGCAATTCTGCGGGCTATCTGTTTTTACTGCCCTGGTTCCTGGGCTTTTTCGGTCTCACCCTGGGGCCGATGGTGTCCTCGCTGTTTCTCAGCTTCACCGATTTCGACCTGCTCACCGCCGCCAACTGGGTTGGGCTGAGCAATTATGAGCGGATCTTCACCAACGACCCCAAATTTGCCGCCTCGATGCGCGTCACCCTGTTCTTCGTGGTGTTCTCGGTGCCCCTCAAACTGGCCTTTGCCCTGGGTGTGGCGCTGCTGCTCAATCGGGGCATGAAGGGGTTGGGGCTGTACCGGGCGGTATTTTACCTGCCCTCCCTGCTGGGGGCGTCGGTCGCCATCGCGGTGCTGTGGCGGCAATTGTTTGCCGGCGATGGCGTGGTCAACGATGCCCTTGCCCTGGTGGGCATCCAGGGGCCGGCCTGGATTTCCAACCCCAATTACTCGCTATGGACGCTGGTTGTGCTGTCCATCTGGCAGTTCGGGTCGCCGATGATCATTTTCCTGGCCGGCCTGCGCCAGATTCCCCAGGACATGTATGAAGCGGCAAGCCTGGACGGCGCCGGCAAATGGCGCCAGTTCTGGAAGATCACGCTGCCGCTGCTGACCCCGGTGGTGTTTTTCAACTTCATCATCCAGACCATCGAGGGCTTCAAGAGCTTCACGCCGGCCTTCATCATCTCGGGCGGCACCGGCAATCCGATCAATTCGACGCTGTTCTACACGCTGTACCTGTATCAGGAAGCCTTCAGCTTCTTTCGCATGGGCTACGCTTCGGCACTGGCCTGGATTCTGCTTGCGATCGTTGGTTTTTTCACCGCGTTCTCGTTCCTCACCAGCAAATACTGGGTGCACTACGATGACTGATGCCCCAACCAAGCTCAACGTGGTCGGCGCCAGCCGTCTCTCGCCCACCCAGCGCCGCCTCGTCACCGGGCTCACTCACGTCGCCTTGCTCGGCGCCTCGA
>JAQGJI010000168.1 GCA_028290685.1 Devosia sp.
CCCCCGAGGTGAAGACGGTGATTGTAGCGATGGTGGTCGATGCATTCGGAGTGGCGTTGAAGCGAAAGGATTTGGACCCGGTACCGTCGGAAATGCGGGCATTGCCTGCACCCCCCGCTCTTTCATCATTGCCTGTACCGCCGGTCAGCCGATCCTTGCCGTTGCCTCCAAAGATAAAGTCATTCCCACCATCACCGAACAGAATGTCGTTGCCACCATTGCCGTACATCGTGTCCGCGGCGCCTTGCCCTCTTGCCCAGTCGCCGTACCCAGACAAGGCAAACTCATCATTGCCAGCGAGGGCATTGTTCACGAGATTGTAGCGCAAGATGCGAAGGCGGCGCAGGGCCTCTGTGACGTGATCGTCCTCGATCCGCCTTGGCCGGTGGAGAAGATCGAGCGCGATAGCCACCCAAATCAGGTCTCCTTTGACTATCCAACGATGTCTGAACTGGACTTGGCAGCGCTTAGATTGCCTGCCGCTGCCGACTGCCACGTCTGGGTCTGGACGAAAAGATGAAAGGATGAGCCAAGGATCAGGCGAGGACTCTACGGCACAAGAACACCATTGCCGCCGCTGAAAGCCTGGCCAGGTCGAACGCAACGCTGGTGGCATCGGCGGGCAACTTCGACCGGGACCGGCTGTTGCTTGGTACGCCGGGCGGTACCGTGGATCTTCGGACCGGCCTTCTACGACCGGCCCGACGCCATGACATGCTAATGATGCAGACGACCGTGACACCCGCACCAGCGCGCCCGTCCGATGGCTGGCTTTCCTTCACGAGATTTTCAACGGCGACACCGAACTGTTTGCTTTCATGCAGCGGGCGGCAGGGTACGCCCTGACTGGCGAGACGCGAGAACACAAGCTGCTGTTTCTTTTTGGCACCGGACGAAACGGCAAGAGCGTGTTTTTGAATGCCCTGTTCGCAATTTGGGGAAATTACGCCAGGCGGGCGCACGCTATGACCTTCCTGAACAGCACCGGCGACAAGCATCCAACCGACTTGGCCGGATTGCAGAGCGCAAGGCTTGTCGCAGGCAGCGAACTGCCAAAAGGCAAAACGTGGGATGAGTCCGTCATCAAGGACCTGACCGACGGCGACGTAATGACCGCCAGATTTATGCGTGGCGATTTTTTCGACTTCGAACCGCAACTCACCCTGTTTGTCGCAGGCAACAACAAACCGTCCTTCACAGGGGTCGACGAGGCTATCCGCGCACGCGTGGTGCTGGTGCCATTTACCGTGACCATTCCCCCGGAACGGCGCGATCTGCACCTGAGCGACAAGCTGAAGGCTGAGGTGGGGCAAATCCTGCAGTGGTCCATCGAAGAGGCGCTCTATTGGCAGGAGGGCGGCCTTGATGTGCCTGCCAGCTTTGCAGCCGCATCTGCGGAATACTTCGGTAATGAGGACATCGCCCACTGGATCGACATCCTGTCCGCTGCGCAAGCCGGGACGATCCACTGCTTACGCCCGACTTGAAGGCGACGCTTCTCGACAAACATGCCCTACTCGCTGGGCAGGAAGTTCTTGGCCAAGCCGTCGATCCCTGGGTTCTGTGGGACCTGTGCTACGACGAGCGCAGTTCTCCGCATTTGTCCGATCTGATCCGGCTTATCACCGCTCTTGCCTCGGATGAGTTGCAGCGTCTGCTCAGGGCGCTCCGACCAAAGGCGCAGGCCGTGGTTTCGACGATCCACAAGGTCAAGGGGCTGGAATACGACAACGTCATCATCGTGCCGTCGCCCAGCGGTTTCGGCGACAGGTTGCAAGGAGAGGCGCTGGAGATGGAAGCCGCCGAGAAAGCGCGCCTGTTCTATGTCGCCATGACACGGGCAAAGTCCCGGCTGGTCTATTTCCAAGGGGACCGCGAAAGGGCCTGGGGCAGCAAGACGGCGTTGCAGTCCGTGGCCGCGAACACCTCTGTCAAGGTTTTGGAGGGCGATGGCACGATGATCCTGAGTAAGGGGGATTTTAACTGAAGCATTTTTGGTCAAAGTCCAAAGGGCTGACAACTGGTCAGCCACTCTGAAAGCATCGCTTGATGCAGCGGCTGACCACTAGCCGGGCTCGTGGTCGAACTTCTGGGAGAACGTTTCCAAGGCCCCGTTGAGGAGGCGAAGCGCTTTATCGAAGGTCGACGTCTTTCTGATTTGATGTTCCCAGCGAAGTCGGGGAAATGGGGCTCCCGCAACGGTCTCGTCGTGGTTGAAGCCCCCCGAAGCCGATCTTCCGGCAGCCCATTTGATGGATCGGCGTTTGTCCAGCGCATGAAGCCACGGTTGCCTGTGGACTGGTTGGAAGAATTCCCCAAGGGCGAAGAAAAGGCGCATTATTACCCTGAATTTATTCAGTGGGTGTTACCGGCGTATCAGAGGCTCGCGCCCGAGAGATCCGGCAGCAAGCCAACACATCCTCCGAAAGTGGCAGACTACCTTCTATCCATGCCCGCCGGATGGCAGCTTCTGAAGATGCTGCCGCCTGCGGTGGCAGAGCGACTGACCCGGCGGTTGCTACCTGAGGTCGACAATCTGCTTGGGGGAATGGCTTCGTCACTTTGGTCGCTAGGTCTCGCGAGGAGTTCTATGCTAAAGTCACAGCGCCATACCCGTTGATCCATTGGTTGACCCTTCATGGCCGGATGCGCATCGGCGGTTATTATGCACATCTCCGCACCGTGTCGCTGGAGCTTTTGGACGCGCTCACAGAGTCGGGTTGGCCCGAGATGAGTGCGCCCTCAAAGCTCCGGCGCCTCCGCAAGCATCCGCCTCAACAACCTACAGCGGGGGACTTACGCGCAAGGCTCGTTTCAAGCCACTGGGGCAGGACCGCCAGGAACTTTACGTCGCTGAATCGGTTTTCGCTGGGCGCAAAAAATGTCGCAACCTTGGAGAGCAGCAGCCATGACCGCAACGCGTGACAGCATTGCCGACATATGGGGGCCTCGCACGCCTCATGGACCCGGAGAGGCCTGGCCTGTGCGCATTGATGAACAGGTTACGGTAACACCAGACCATTGGGTCCAGGCAGCCTGTGTATTATGCTCGAATGGTTGCGTTC
>JAQGJI010000196.1 GCA_028290685.1 Devosia sp.
GGGCTGAGACTTGACATGGCGGGCGTGGAGGTTTTCAAAGTTGCTACTTGGAAATTAGACCGCCGTTCCGTCAAATGCAAGCAAGCTGGATCGAAAGCCAGGCTTTGATGGTTGGCATACCCATTACCAGTTTGGACATCTGTACCGTGACGAACCCTATGGCCAATTTCGACTTGCCAGACGCCATGAAGCTGCGGTTGCCGCATCGGCCGGTTGTGGGCGATGCCGAGTTTCGGGCAGCTATGTCTGCAGTCGCGGCAAGCGTGCATGTGGTAACGGCGCGGCGGGGGGACGAGCGGATTGGCCGGACCGTGACCTCGCTGATGTCGCTGGCAGCAGACCCGCCGACTGTCCTGGTTTCCATCGACATCATGAGCCGGCTGGCTGACTTGATCGCCAAAACGAGTGGATTTTCTGTTGCGGTGCTGGCTGATGACCAGCGCCATATCGCCAATGCGTTTGCCGGCCGGGTGGCGGCAGCAGAGCGGTTCGGACTGGGTGAGTGGAGCGCCTGGCCCTCGGGTCACCCAATGCTGGTGGGAACTGCATCAGGGTTGGACTGTGAAGTGATCGGCTCGATCGAAACGGGGACGCATGTGCTGTTTGCCGGGGCGATCGTGGATGCACAGACAACAACGGGCCGGCAGCCGCTGATCTGGCACCGGCATGGCTACCATCGGGTTGCGGGCATGGAGTGAACCTGGAGGGCTGCAGAGGGATTTAGCCCCGCCGCGCAACCCATAAGCAGCAGCAGCATTTTCTCGCCAGCAGGGAGGCGCATACATGCCCCGATATTATTTTAACTACCGTACTGATAGCGAGTTGATCGTTGACCAGGATGGCCGCGAACTGCCCAACCTGGACGCTGCAGAGCACAACGCCGCCGAGCTTGGCCGGGCCATTATCGATCAGGCGGCCAGCTCTGGCGGAAACACGGGGCTTCCGCGGTCTATCGAAATCACCGACGATTCAGGCGAAGAACTGCTTTATGTGGTGTTCTGGGCTGGCCCGAACATAGGCGGGGGGCTGGCTGCGCCCGTGGAGCGCGTAACCGTGCATTGATGGCTGCAAAAGTCGCCAGCCTGGCGATTGCGCGAGAACTGAACAGCTGGAACATCTTTGTCTTCAAGGCTGACTGACGAAAGCTGCGTCCAAGCCGTGTAAGGGGGCGCCCCGGCCCGGTCCCCGCTTTCTCCTTCATGCTCGCATGGCGCCGTTACTGACCGAAAGCATAAGCAGACAGCGTGATGCAGGTTACCTAGACTGCAGCGCAAGATGGGGGAGTCGGGTTCATGGATGAGGTTCAATCCAGCAGGTCAGCACTGCTGGCTCGGGCGGCCGCGTTGAGCGGCAGCGACGGTGGCTTTGCACAATTCCTGGCATCCGCAGTACGGGCCAGTGATCAGGAGGATCTGGCTAAGCAAGCGCCGGAGGGCTTCGAAGCCATCATGCGGCGATCCTACAGGCACGTGCTGGAATATAGTGGGGAGAGCAGCCGGATCGTGCTGACACCACCGCAGGCGCCAGCCGATGGGGTGATGATCGATATCGTTTCGCCCGACATGCCGTTTATTGTCGACAGCGCCCTGGCGGCGGTACGGGCGGCGGGTGGCAATGTTCGGTTGTTTGCCCATCCGGTGATCGCGGATGCGCAGGGTCGCCAGCTCAGTGCGCTGCACATTCAAAGCGACGCAGTGGCCGACCCCGAAGCGTTGCGCGCCGAGATTACCGCAACAATGGCAGATGTGACATCGGCTGTGCGCGACTGGCAGCGCATGCTGGAGCGACTGAGGCGGGCAACGGACGGGCTGGGCAGGCTGAACAGCCGCCACAACGATGAGGCGCTGCAGTTTCTCCACTGGCTGGCCGAGCACAATTTCACGTTTTTGGGCTCTCGCGAGTACCATATCAGCAGGGACGAACTGGCAGTTGTTACGGGTAGCGGGCTGGGGATCTTGCGCGACGAGACGCGCAAGGTGCTGCGCAGCGGCGCTGCATTTGTGGAATTCACCCCGCAGCATGGCGATTTCCTGAGGTCGAACGAAGCCTTGCTGGTAACCAAGGCCAACGTGCGCTCCCGGGTGCATCGGCGGGCGCATCTGGATTATGTCGGCATCAAGCTTTTCGGCGCCGATGGGCATCCTACCGGCGAGTTGCGGTTTGTGGGGCTGTTCACGGCGCAGGCGCTGGCCACGCCGCACACCGAAGTGCCCATTATCCGGCGCAAGATCGGGGAGGTAATGCGCCGGTCCGGGTTCGATCCGCTCGGGCACGACGGACGCACGCTGCTCAGTGCGCTGGACAGCTATCCGCGCGACGAGCTGTTTCAGATCGATGTCGATCAGCTGTTCGAGTTCGCAAGCGCCATTGCGGGGCTGTTCGACCGGCCGCGCGTGCGCGTTCTGCCGCGGGTGGACCGATTCGACAATTTCGTGTCGATCCTGGTTTATGTGCCGCGCGACCGCTACGACAGCGAAGCGCGCCAGCGGATCACCGAATCTCTGGCCGGGGTCTATGATGGGCGGGTTTCGGCCTATTACCCGCATTTCCCCGAGGGGGAGTTGGTGCGCTTGCACGTGATCATCGGGCGGGTGAACGGGCCGACGCCGCGGCCGCGGCGCCAGGACCTGGAAGCGCACGTGGAGGCATTGACCTCCAATTTCGGTGATGCATTGGCAGCGTTGGCAAACGATCCGGCAGCAGTCAGCGATTACCGGACCGCGTTTTCCCCGGCCTATCAATCACGCACCAGCGTTGCGGATGCGCTGGAGGATATCGGGGCGTTGCAACGTCTCGGCGATGGGCCCGGCGTGGGGCTGCGGCTTTATGCCCGCACAGGGACCGACGGCGCCATCGGGCTCAAATTCTTTCACCGCGGCAGCGCCATTCCCCTGAGCGACCGGGTTCCCATGCTAGAGGCGTTCGGGTTCCGGGTGATCGACGAGCGCACCTATACGATCGTGCCCCGCGACGGCGTGGAGCGATATCTGCACGACATGGTGCTGGAGCCGATCCATCCGGAATTCGAGATCGGCTCGCGTGGGGCCGCGATCGAGGAGGGATTGCTGGCAGTGTGGAACGGGCTGGCCGAAAGCGACCAGCTAAATGCGCTGGTGAGCCGCACGGCGCTGAGCTGGACCGACGCCGCCCTCTTGCGTGCTCTGTCACGCTATCTGCGGCAGATCGGCATTTCATTTTCGCAGCGCTATATCGCCCAGGTACTGGTGACCCACTCGAGCGCGGCCAGCGGCTTGGTGGCGCTGTTCAATGCACTGCACGACCCGCAAGAGACCGAGCGGGAGGCAAAGTCGGAAGGCGCGCGCGACGCCATCATGGCTGCACTGGCCGCGATCAAGTCGCTCGATGAAGACATCATCGTGCGGCGCTTCATGAATTTGGTGGAGGCGTCGCTGCGCACCAACGCGTTTCAGCGCGACACGCAGGGCCGTCGAAGGCCGGCGCTGGCCATCAAGTTCAACAGCAAGCTGGTCGAGGGCATGGCAGCACCCCGGCCGTTCCGCGAGATTTCGGTCTATTCCCCAATGGTGGAAGGCGTGCATTTGCGGTTTGGCGCCATTGCCCGCGGGGGCATTCGCTGGTCGGACCGGCCGGAAGATTTTCGCACCGAGGTGCTGGGGCTGGTCAAGGCGCAGCAGGTGAAAAACGCGGTGATCGTGCCGGTGGGTGCCAAGGGAGGGTTCGTACCCAAGCGGTTGGTCACAGGCATGGCGCGTGAAGCGGTGCAGGCAGAAGGCGTTGCCAGCTATACCACCTTTATCGGAGCGCTGCTGGATGTGACCGATAATCTGGTCAATGGCGCCGTTATTACGCCGGACGATGTGGTGCGGCGCGATGGTGACGATCCGTATCTGGTGGTGGCGGCAGACAAGGGGACGGCAAGCTTTTCCGATACCGCAAACGCTATCGCAACCGCGCGCGGGTTCTGGCTGGGGGACGCGTTCGCCTCCGGCGGGTCGGCGGGGTACGATCACAAGGAGATGGGGATAACGGCGCGCGGCGGCTGGGAAGCCGTCAAGCGGCACTTTCGAGAGATGGACCGCGACATCCAGAGCCAAACGTTCACCGTGGCGGGCGTGGGGGACATGAGCGGGGATGTTTTTGGTAATGGCATGCTGCTGAGCCCCCAGATCCGGCTGGTGGCAGCATTCGACCACCGCGACATCTTCATCGATCCCAATCCGGACCTCCCAGCTAGTTTTGCCGAGCGGGAGCGGCTGTTCGAGATGCCGCGATCGAGTTGGCAGGACTATAACAAGGGCCTGATTTCGAAAGGTGGAGGCGTGTTCTCGCGCTCTCTGAAATCAGTTC
>JAQGJI010000025.1 GCA_028290685.1 Devosia sp.
CCCTGGGGCAAAGATGACTTGGTCTTGGGGGCAGGGTTGAACAAGAAGATGATGCGGGCAGCAGCCGTGTTTGCTGGCGCCGTGTTGATGACGACGCCGGCTTTGGCGCAGCCGGGGCAATGCACGGTCACGGGGTTTGGCACTTTTGGGTGCGACGTGACGGTGGACGGCGGAGGGCTGAGCTTTGCCTTGCCGGATGGCGACATTCTGGCCTTTACCCTGGAACAGCCAGAACTTGGCATGGCCTATCTGATCGGCAAGGATGCACGGCCGGGAGCAAGCCCGCGCGAATTGGGCAGCTTTGAGCCCGCAGAAAATCCTGGCTGCTGGATCCGCAAGGACGGCTTGGAGTTTTGTGTTCTGGTTGTGGAGGGAGAAGACAGATGAGGCGGCTGGGTTTGACGCTGGCGCTGGCGGGGCTCGCAACACCCGCCCTGGCCCAGGAGGCGCGGTGCTTCACCACCGATGACGGTGAATATCCATGCAGTCTGGAGGCGCTGGACGAAGTCGGCAGCTTTCGGACTTCGGCACCGGGCAAGCCGACGTTCGAAGTGTGGATGGACGCGCCTGGTCGGGCTGTCGTAGGCGCGGTGTTTGAGCCGGGCGGGCGATCGGTCTCCCTGCCGGGGACTTACAATCGCTCTGAAGAGGACGGCGCCTGCTGGGTAAGCGATGCCACCGCAGCGGAGCTTTGTGCGTGGTAGGTGAGGGGTTCGCCGTCCGGGTCGATGGCGGCACGCTGGCGGCCGTCCAGACGGGCGAGGGGCTGCCGGTGGTGTTCCTGCATGCCGGGGTGGGCGACAAGCGCATGTGGGAAAGCCAGATGGCGGCGGTAGCCGAGGATGGCTGGCACGCGATCGCCTACGACCGGCGCGGCTATGGCGAGACGGTGAGCGCGGATGTGCCGTTCAGCCATCTCGATGATCTCGACGCCGTGCTGCGGGCGCTCGATATTCATGCCGCCGTGATCGTCGGGTGCTCGCTGGGTGGCGGGCTGGCAGTGGACTTTGCCCTGCGCTATCCCGGCCGGATTCTGGGGCTGGTGCTGATCGGTACGTCGATCACCGGGTCGCCCTGGAGCTCGACTGAAGCCGAGGCGCAGATCGAGGCGGCGGAAGAGGACGCTTTCGAGCGGGGCGATCTGGACATGCTCAACCGCGTCCAGGCGCATGAGTGGCTGGATGGTCCGCGAGCGCCAAGCGGGCGCGTGGGCGGCGCGGCACGCGCGCTGTTTCTGGATATGAACGCCCGGGCGCTGAGCAAGCCCGGGCTTGCCCATGAAGAACAGGCCCCCGAGGCATGGAGCCGGGTGAGCACTATCGGCGCGCCGACCATGCTGCTGGTGGGCGACCAGGATTTCACCGCGCTCATCGACCGGCATGATCATCTATCCGAGGAAATGCCGAACGCTTTTGCAGCAGTGCTGGAGGGCGTCGCGCATCTGCCCAGTATCGAGCGGCCCGACCTGGTCAATTCGCTGCTGCTGGAGTTTTTGGACGCTATCGAGGGGGTCGACGACGGCGAGGAAGAAGCCGAGCAGGACTAGGCGCCCCATTTTCCGACGACTGCGATGGCACATCGCGGGGTCGCGCTGCGCCCTGGGGCAGGCTCTTGAGGGTTGGATATTGCAATCCTGGTGCCGCCCCAAGGCTGGTCTTTTCGGACCACCTCGGGGCTGCCGAACAGTTCAGGGATGGGCCCGGGGTCGAGCCCGGGGTAACTCCCTGCGTGTGTATGGATCAGTCTGAAAGACGTTCAGCTTGACCGATCAAGCCGCAATAATCCCGTCGAAATGCTGGTCCAGCTGGGCGGTGGGCAAATTGGTCAGGTCCTTGTTCAGTTCCGCCACGATGGTTTTCTTGACGGCCGGGGTTATCGCCTTGCGGATGTCGCCCAGGGCGATCGGGGCAGCGGCGATCACGAGGCGGTCGTAGGCGCCTTTTCGCTGCTGCTGGTCGAGGATGACCGCCAAGGATTTGACGAAATCGCTCTCGCGCTGTTCCACCGGGTCGGTCCGCGACGCCATGGAGCCACCGCCGCCGCCGCTGCCGGGGCGGTCGCTGACGATATCCTGGGCGCGCAACGGCTCGTTGGACCATTGCAGACCTTCCACCTGCTTAAGCCCCTTGCCCGGACCGGTGTTTTCAAGGACACGCGCCTGTGCGCCATCGGCAATCAAAACCCAGGTAACGGTCTTTTTCATGTGTAGCTCCTGCTGGTATCGGTCATCAAACGCCAGAATCTGGCGCCATTCTCAACGCCTCGAGCGCGAAAAAGGTGGCGGCGCTCATCAGCTTTCCCCCATGTTGTGATCACAAACTGTCATTGGCCCGATGATGCCCGCGCTGCTATCAGACGCCCATTGCGCCTGTCCCGGGCGCGGAGCTTGACCGATGTCCCTGCCTGAGGCCGCGCCGGCGGCGATCGTGCCGCCAGCCCTTCCCGCCACCAGCCCGCCGGACGCTCACGGCACGCGCAACGGGGTGATCGCGGCCATTTTGACCTATACGTCGTGGGGGTTCCTGCCCATCCTGTTCCGGCAGCTCGATGCGGTAGGCTCGGTCACCATCGTGGCCGAGCGTACAGTGTGGTCGCTGGTGCTGCTCGCCATCATCCTCGGTGTCATGGGCGGTTTCGGGGAAATCCGGGCGCTGCTTGCCGACCGGCGGCGGACGCTGGTGACGCTGCTGTCGGCGGTGCTGCTGGGCGGCAATTGGCTGCTCTATGTGTGGGCGGTGGAAACCGATCAGGTGCTGGAGGCAAGCTTTGGCTACTTCATCAATCCGCTCGTCAATGTCGCCATGGGCATGGTGTTGCTGGGAGAGCGGCAGAACCGGCTGCAGACGATCTCGATCGCCATTGCCGTCGTGGCTATCGCCATCCAGGCGGTGGGCCTTGGGGCGATACCGTTTGTCGCCCTGGGGCTGGCGCTGTCTTTCGGGTTCTATGGGTACTTCCGCAAGACAGCGCAACTGGGCCCTGCCAATGGGCTTTTCGCCGAGACGCTGATGATCGCGCCGTTTGCGCTGAGCTATGTGATCTTTGACATGGTGGCCAATGGGGTTGGAGCCCATGCCGACCCGTATCTGATGACCCTGCTGGTGCTGACCGGCCCGGCGACGGCCGTGCCGCTGCTGCTGTTTGCCTATGCCGTGCGGCGGTTGCGGCTGACCACGATCGGCATGTTCCAATACATCGCGCCCTCGATCCAGTTCCTTGTCGCCATTTTCCTGTTCGGGGAACATCTCAATGGCCTGCGCCTTGTCAGCTTCGGGCTGATCTGGGTTTCACTGATGGTGTTCAGCTATGACAGTTTCCGCCGCCGGAGCCGATAAGCGCACCGTTCGGATCAATTCCGCCATCTGCTCGAAGGTGCTGCCAAAGGGCGTCGCTTCGCGCCACACCAATGACAGCGTGCGCCCGGCGCCGGGCGCGGCCAGGGTGTGAATGGCAATGCGCGGATCGTTTGCTTCCTTGCGCAGGGCGATCCGGGGCAGGAGGGTCACGCCCTGGCCATTGGCCACGAACTCGACGATGGTGGAAAGCGAGGTCGCCGCAAAGGTGCGGCCCGATGGGTTGCTGTCGAGCCGGCAGGCGGCAATGGTTTGCTCGCGAAAGCAGTGGCCCTCGTCCAGCAGCAGAATACGCTCGGGCGAAATGGACTTGAGCGCGACAGGTCCCTCGCGCTTTTCGTCCACGCCGGTGGCCAGAACGAACGGGTCCTCGAACAAGGGCCGGCTGACCAGCCTCGGGCCGTGCTCGGGCGCCTCCGTTCCGATCAGGGCAACATCAAGGCTGCCATCGACAAGGCCATCGATCAGCGCCTCGGTGCGGTTTTCGCTGACGGCAAAGGCCAGGTCCGGCAGGCTCCGGGTCAGTGCGGGGAAAATATCGGGCAGCAGATAAGGGGCTACCGTTGGGATGAGCCCGAAGCGGATTGCCCGGTTGGGCTTGCCGGAATTGTGCTGGGCAAAGGCGGCGAGCGCGTCGGCGCCATCCAGGACCAGCCGGGCGCGGGCGACGAATTCCTGCCCGAACGGGGTTGGCCTGGTGCCGCTCTTGAGCCGGTCGAACAGCGCCGTGCCGCATATTTCCTCGGCAGACTGAATCTGCTGGCTCAAGGCCGGCTGGCTGATGTTGCAGGCCGCCGCCGCCTGGCCGAAGTGTCCGCTGTCCGCCACGGCCACGATATAGCGCATCTGTTTGAGGGAGAAACTCATGATAGGCCCACCCTATCACAACGAGAGGATCAATCAATTTGTCTAATGCCCCGGCATGCGGCAAAAGGACCCTGAAAATTGCCAGATGCTTCAGAGGAGCCAAGCCATGGTTGATAAGCCACGCATGACAACGAGCGCCGGAGCTCCGGTGCCGGACAACCAGAACTCCGAATCGGCCGGTGCGCGCGGCCCGTTGCTGCTGCAGGACTACCAACTGCTCGAGAAGCTGGCGCACCAGAACCGCGAGCGCATTCCCGAGCGGGTCGTACATGCCAAGGGTTGGGGCGCCTACGGCACGCTGACCATCACCAATGACCTTTCCAACTACACCATCGCCAAGATCTTCGGCGAGGTTGGTAAAAAGACCGATCTGTTGATCCGTTTTTCCACCGTTGCCGGTGAAATGGGCGCGGCCGATGCCGAGCGCGACGTGCGCGGCTTTGCCATCAAGTTCTATACCGATGAAGGCAATTGGGACCTGGTGGGCAACAATACGCCCGTGTTCTTTGTCCGCGATCCGCTGAAGTTCCCCGACTTCATTCATACCCAGAAGCGCCATCCGCGCACCAATATGCGCTCCAAGACCGCGATGTGGGATTTCTGGAGCCAGAGCCCGGAATCGCTGCACCAGATCACGACGCTGTTCTCCGATCGCGGCCTGCCGGTCGC
>JAQGJI010000059.1 GCA_028290685.1 Devosia sp.
GGCTGGACCCAGCCGATCATCGTGGGCCGCCATGCCTTTGGCGATCAGTACCGCGCCACCGACTTCACCTTCCCCGGCAAGGGCACGCTGACCATCAAGTTTACCGGCGAAGACGGCCAGGTCATCGAGCACGAAGTGTTCCAGGCCCCTGGCGCTGGCGTGGCCATGGCCATGTACAACCTCGACGATTCTATTCGCGATTTCGCTTACTCGAGCTTCAATTACGCACTCGCGCGCGGCGTGCCCTGCTACCTCTCCACCAAGAACACCATCCTCAAGGCCTATGACGGCCGCTTCAAGGATATCTTCCAGGAGATCTACGAGGCCGAGTTCAAGGAGCAGTTCGAAGCCAAGAAGATCTGGTACGAACACCGCCTGATCGATGACATGGTCGCATCCGCCCTCAAGTGGTCCGGCGGCTATGTCTGGGCCTGCAAGAACTACGATGGCGACGTTCAGTCCGACATCGTGGCGCAGGGTTTTGGCTCGCTGGGCCTGATGACCTCGGTTCTGGCTACCCCCGACGGCAAGATCGTGGAGGCCGAAGCCGCCCACGGCACGGTGACTCGCCACTACCGCCAGCACCAGCAAGGCAAGGAAACCTCGACCAACTCGACGGCATCCATCTTTGCCTGGACGCGTGGCCTTTCCCATCGCGCCAAGCTTGACGACAATGCGGAACTCGCCAAGTTCGCCCTGACGCTTGAAAAGGTGACCGTTGATACCATCGAGGAAGGCAAGATGACCAAGGACCTGTCCTTGCTCGTCGGCCCGGATCAGGGTTGGCTGTCGACGCTGGGGTTCCTCGACGCGATCGATCAGAACCTGCAAAAGGCCATGGCGTAAGCCCAGGGCTTTCCCGACAAAAAGGCTGGAGCAACGCTCCAGCCTTTTCTTTGTTGGCCATCTTGCGCTGCTGTCGCGCCGAATTCCCATCGACGGCGGGGGCAACTCAAACTAGAGAGGGGACTGCCTGCTCCTCCCTTATCCTGGATGTACCATGCCCATCGGCGTGTTCTACGCGGTCGTCGCGTTCTCCGTCTATTCCTGCGGCGACGCCCTGATCAAGGGCTTCGGACAAAGCCTTTCCGTGTTCGAGATCGGTTTCTTTGTCGCGGTTTTCTCCTTGCTTCCGGCGCTTTTCGTCAAGCCCAAGGGGGAGCGCTGGCGCGACAGCTTCAAGCTGAAATATCCCCGCCTCGTGCATCTTCGCTCGTTCTGCGGGGTGGCGTCCTCGACCCTGATAACTTACGCCTTTGTCACCATTCCCTTCGCCGAAGCCTACGCCTTGGCCTTCATGATGCCGCTCTTCATCACGCTGATGTCGGTGCTGCTGCTCAAGGAGCGTGTCGATCCCACGCGCTGGGCGATGCTCACCCTTGGGTTTTTAGGCGTGATGCTGGTTGTTCGTCCGGGCTTCCGCGAGCTTGAGCTGGGCCACCTGGCGGCGCTGAGCTGCGCCTTGTTCGGGGCAGTCACCACGACCGTGCTGCGCGTCGTGGCGCCCGCCGAGAAGCGGGTCAGCCTCATCGCCCTGCCCGCGCTCTACATGGTTCTGACCAGCGCATTGCTCATGATTCCCCAATTCGTGCTCCCCACTCTGGAGCAGTTCGGCCTGCTGGCGCTGAGCGGGACTTTCGTGGGCCTTGGGCATTTGCTGATCATCGCAGCGACCCGCCATGCCCCGGCCAGCCAGGTGGCGCCCATCCAATATGTGCAGATCGTCTGGGCTATCGGGCTGGGCGCGTTCTTCTTTTACGAATACCCCGACCTTGTCGCCTATGCCGGACTGGCCATCGTGGTGCTATCGGGTCTGGTCAACGTCTTCATCGATGGCGCCCGCGCCCGTATCGCTGGCCGCTTTGCTGCCTATCGCGCGCGCCGGCCCGGATCGCCCACCAACATCACCGAAGTGCGGGGGCCCGAAATATAGTTCGGCAACCGGTCGACGGACAGCCCGCGAACTTGTATGGTAGGGCTCATTCCTGCCGCACTTCTTTCCCGTGGATTTCCGATGCCGGTCGGCGTCTTGATAGCTTTTCTGGCCTTTGCCAGCTTCTCCATGGCCGATGCCCTGATCAAAGGCATTGGCCCGGGTCTGTCGGTGTTCGAGATCGCCTTTTTCACCACCATCTTCTCGGTCATTCCGCTGATCATCGTCAACCGGCACGAGCGCTGGCGCGAAATGTTCCAGCTGCGGCACAAATGGCTGCTGCAAATTCGTTGCGTGACCGCCATCGCGGGGACCGCCTGCGTGATGTATGCCTTCACCCACATTCCCTTTGCCGAAGCCTATGCCATCGCTTTCATGACGCCCGTCGTCGTCACGGTGCTGAGCGTGGTGCTCCTCAAGGAGCATGTCCGGCGGCTGCGCTGGATCTTGCTGTTCGTGGGGTTTTTAGGTGTCCTGCTGGTGATCCGCCCCGGCGTGCGCACGCTTGAGCTGGGGCACTTGGCCTCCCTGGCGGCCGTATTCTTTGGCGCGGTGACGACGGTCATCTTGCGCCACATCGCACCGACCGAGCGGCGCATCAGCGTAATCGGCGTGCTGGCGATCTATTCGCTGGTTTTCAACTTCATCTTCATGCTGCCCAGTTTTGTTGCGCCAAGCTGGACCCAGATGGCCACTTTCGTGGTGATCGGCCTCTTCGGAGGCACCGGCGGGCTGCTCATCATCCAGGCAACCAGGACGACACCCGCCAATCTGGTAGCGCCGGTGCAATATAGCCAATTGCTCTGGGCCATCATCCTGGGAGCCGTCTTTTACAGTGAATATCCCGACCTGCCGGCCATTGTCGGCATGCTGATCGTGCTGGCGGCAGGCATCGCCAATGTCCTCACCGACAAGATGAAGATCGTCTGGAAACCCCGGCTGTTCTTTTACCGCACCGGGCTTTGATGATCCCAACCTCGCGGGAGGCTGCTCACTCTGGCTGCTTCGCCTCCCTCCCCCTTGCGGGGGGAAGCAGCCGTTAGAGCCTGTGGCTCTGGACCAGGACCTCCTGGCGTGAGTTCGCAGTGAACACTGCCCGCCTTGGGGCGGGGATCACGGGATCGCTAAAGCAGGGCCCGGATCGCGGCCAGGGCCTCCTGCGCCTTGTTGCCGTCAGGACCACCGGCCTGCGCCATGTCGGCCCGGCCACCGCCGCCCTGCCCTCCCAGAGCCGCCGATCCGGCGCGCACCAGATCCACGGCCGAGGCCTTGCCGATCAGATCCTCGGTCACGCCCACCGCCAGCCCGGCCTTGCCATCCTCGGTGACGCCCACGATGGCAATAACGCCCGACCCCATCTGCTTTTTGGTTTGATCGACCAGTCCGCGCAGATCCTTGGGCTGCAGGCCGTCCACCACGCGCCCCACAAAGGGCAGTCCGTTGATGGTTTCTGGCCCTTCGACCGGGCCGCCCGTGCCACCCATGGCCAGCTTTTGCCTGGCCTCGCTCAGCGCCCGCTCAGAGCGCTTGACCTGCTCTTGCAATGCCGCAATCCGCTCCAGCACATCGTGGCTGCCCGACCGGAGCAGGCTTGCCGCCGATTCTACCAGGGCCACATGGCTGTTGCCGCGATGGCGCGCCGCGTTTCCGGTCAGCGCCTCGATGCGGCGCACCCCGGCCCCGACGGCGCTCTCGGCAACAATGGACACCAGTCCGATATCGCCCGTGCGGCGCACGTGGGTGCCGCCGCAAAGCTCGACCGACCAGCCCAGGCCATTTCCGGTCGGCTCACCCATTGCGACCACACGCACTTCATCGCCATATTTCTCGCCAAACAGCGCCCGTGCACCGGACTCCTTGGCTTCCTCCACGCCCATCAAGCGGGTTTCCACCGGTGTGTTCTGCAGCACGATGGCATTGGCGATATCTTCCACCTGAGCCATCTCCTGCGGTGACACCGGCTTGGTGTGCACGAAATCGAACCGCAGCCGATCGGGCGAAACCATGGAGCCCTTTTGCGCGACGTGATCGCCCAGAACGATGCGCAGCGCCTCGTGCAGAAGATGGGTTGCGGAGTGATTGGCGCGAATGGAGGAGCGCCGATCATGATCAACCGTCAGGGTTAGCGGCTGGCCGACCTTTAGCGTACCTTCGGTTACCCGGACCTGATGCGCGAAGACGCCGTGGAACTTTTGCGTATCGCTGACGACAGCGGCGACGCCCTCGCCTTTCATGGCGCCGGTGTCACCCACCTGACCGCCGCTTTCGCCATAAAACGGGGTCTGGTTGAGAACCACAAAACCTTCCGCGCCGGCTTCAAGGGATGAAACTTCCGCCCCGCCCTGGAGCAGGGCCTTGATCTCGCCCTCGGCGGACTCGGTTTCGTAGCCGAGGAACTCCGTTGGCCCAAGCCTGTCGGCCAGTCCATACCAGACCACATCGGTTGCCGCCTCGCCCGAGCCGGACCAGCTTTTGCGCGCTTCGGCCTTTTGCGCCGCCATCGCAGCGTCGAACCCGGGCTGATCAACCGTGATGCCGCGCAGGCGCAGTGCATCCTGCGTCAGATCGAGCGGAAATCCGTAAGTGTCGTACAGCTTGAAGGCTGCACTGCCACCCAGCACCGCGCCCTCACCCATGTCCCGGGTCTCCTCGGCCAGGATTTGCAGGCCCCGCCCCAGCGTCTTGAGGAATCGCCCTTCTTCCAGTCGCACCGTCTCGGTAATCAGTGCTTCACCCCGGCTCAGTTCCGGATAGGCCTGGCCCATCTCGCGGACCAGCGCCGGCACGAGCTTGAAAATCACCGGCTCGTTGGTGCCCAGCAGCGTGGCATGGCGCATGGCGCGGCGCATGATGCGGCGCAACACATAGCCCCGCCCCTCATTGGAGGGCAGTACGCCTTCGGCGATCAGGAAGCTCATCGACCGCAAGTGATCGGCAATCACGCGCAGGCTGCGATTGCCCGGACCGTTGACATCGGCATTGGTGGCATTGGCGGCGGCGCCGATCAGCGCCTTGAACAGGTCGATGTCGTAATTGTCGTGCACGCCCTGCATGACGGCGGCGACGCGCTCGAGGCCCATGCCGGTATCGATCGAGGGACGCGGCAGGCCCGTGCGGGTACCATCGCCATGCTGTTCGAACTGCATGAAGACCAGGTTCCAGATCTCGATCCAGCGATCGCCGTCCTCTTCGGGCGAGCCGGGAGGACCACCCCAGACCTTGTCGCCGTGATCGTAGAAGATTTCCGAGCACGGACCGCACGGGCCGGTATCGCCCATCTGCCAGAAATTGGATTTGGCGCCCAGGCGCACGATGCGGTCTTCGGAAAGCCCCGCAATCTTTTTCCAGAGCGCCATGGCCTCGTCATCGTCTTCGTAGACGGTGACCATGAGCCTTTCCTTGGGCAGGGCCCAGTCCTTGGTCAAAAGGTTCCAGGCCAGCTCGATGGCGCGGTCCTTGAAATAATCGCCAAAGGAGAAGTTGCCCAGCATCTCGAAGAAGGTGTGGTGCCGGGCGGTGAAGCCGACATTGTCGAGATCGTTGTGCTTGCCGCCGGCGCGTACGCATTTCTGCGCTGTGGTGGCGGTCGAATAGGGGCGCTTCTCGACGCCGGTGAAGACGTTCTTGAACTGCACCATGCCCGCATTGGTGAACATCAGCGTCGGGTCATTGCGCGGCACGAGCGGGCTCGACACCACGGCCTCGTGGCCGTTGCGCGCGAAGTAACCGGTAAAGCTCGAGCGAAGATCGTTTACGCTGGTCATCAAGAGGCTTTCGTTGCGGGAATTGGCGCTGGCAGCGCCACGGACAAGTTCGGCTGG
>JAQGJI010000117.1 GCA_028290685.1 Devosia sp.
CCATCGCCCTTGACCGAAGAGGTCAGGATCACGTGTGGATGGGCGGCAGGCCGTTTGACCACGGCAGCTTTTGTGGCCGCGATGACTGTCTCGAGATCCTTGGCCAAAGGCTTGTCGGCCTTGGTCAGGACGATCTGATAGCTGACGGCGGACTTGTCCAGCTCGTTCATCACGGTCAAATCATTGTCCTTGGGTCCATGGCGGCCGTCCACCAGCACATAAACGCGCCGCAAGGTCGCACGGCCGGTCAGATATTGATGGATAAGCCTGGTCCAGGCGCGCACCTTGTCTTCGGGCGCCTTGGCGTAGCCATAGCCCGGCATGTCGACAATGCGCAGCTTTTCGCTCTGGCTCTCAAAGATATTGAGCTCCTGCGTTCGTCCTGGCGTGTTGGACGTGCGCGCCAATCCAGACGTGCCGCACAGCGCATTGATCAGGCTCGACTTGCCCACATTGGAGCGCCCGGCAAAGGCGATTTCAACGCGGTCCATCGGTGGCAGATCAGCGATCCGCACACAACCCTTGGTGAACAGGAACGGCCGTGCAAACAGCAGCCGGCCGCGCTCGATCATATCGGGTGCATAATCGATCTCACTCATGTCTGGCTCTTTCCTTGCCTTGGGCCACGATGTCGTCCCGGCGAAGGCCGGGAGCCAACCTGGGTGCTTGTGCTGCCAGAAGAGTTTCGTTCACGGCCCCGGCCCAAGGCCGGGGTCACGCCGTGGGTGGGGAGAAGGCACGGTGCCCCCCCAACCGGGCAATCAGGACTTGGTTGTTTCAACCGGCTTTGGCTTGCGCTTGAAGCTGTCGACGATGTTGCCCAGCAAATTCACCTCGGCCCCGTGACGCTTCATGATGAACCATTGCTGGGTGACCGAGAGGGTGTTGTTCCATGCCCAATAGATCACCAGACCCGCCGGAAACGTGCCCAGCATGAAGGTGAAGATCACCGGCATCCAGTTGAAGATCATCGCCTGGGTGGGATCGGGCGGCGGCGGATTGAGCTTCATCTGCACCCACATGGTGATCCCCATGATCACCGGCCAGATGCCAAGATGGAGGAAACTGCCGATGATCGGCACGGCTGTCGGGGACCACGGGATCAGGCCGAACAGGGTAAAGATGTTGGTTGGATCGGGCGCCGCCAGATCCTGAATCCAGCCAAAGAACGGCGCATGGCGCATGTCGAGACTGATGAAGATAACGGTGTAAAGCGCAAAGAACACCGGGATCTGGATCAGGATCGGCCAGCACCCGCTCAGTGGATTGATCTTTTCCTTTTTGTAGAGCTCCATCATCGCCTGCTGCTGGGCAGGCCGGTCGTCCTTGAGGCGCTCCTGGATGGATTTCATTTCCGGCTGGACGCGGCGCATGGCCGCCATGGAGGCATAGGAGCGGCTAGCCAGCGGGAAGAAGATGGCCTTGACGATCACGGTTACGGCCAGAATGGCGAGCCCGAAATTGCCGAGAATGCTGAAAAGGAACGTCAGCAGATAATACATCGGCTTGGTGATGAACTCGAGCCAGCCCCAGTCGATCAGCAGTTCCAGCCGGTCAAAGCCATATTGCTGCTGGTAAGTCGAGATCACCGATTCTTCTTTTGCCCCGGCAAACACATAACTTTCATGCGTCGCCGTCGCTCCGGCCGGGATCACGACCGGGTTCGTCTCGACGAAACTGGTCTGGTAATCGTCGTAGCTGCCCGTGTTCTTCCAGGAGTAAAGAGCGTTTATCTGGGCGCCAGGCTTGGGCAGCGCTGCCGTGGCCCAGTATTTGTCGGAAAAACCGAGCCAGCCTGTCGTGTTGTCAAACCGGACCTGCTGATCGTTCTGCAGGTCGCTGTACTTCTTGGAAATCAAGTTGTTGGAGCCGAGAACGCCATGGGCCCCTTCATGCTGAATAAAGAAGTTGGCGACCTTTGGCGTCCCATGGCGGGCAACGCGTGCATAGGGAAACAGGGCCACATCGCCCGCGCCGGTATTTTCGACCGATTGGGTGACGGTGAACAGGTAATGCTGATCCACCGCAAAGGTGCGCCGGAAGATCAGGCCAGCGCCATTGTCCCATACCAGGGTAACAGGCGTCGCTGCGGTCAAGGTAGCGTTCCCGCCTTCGAGCGTCCACACGGTTTGCCCGTTGGGAACCGCAATATTGGCGCCAGCTGCTGGAACCCAGCCCTGCTCGGCGAAATAGGCGTTGGGCGCCCCGGCGGGGGTGAGCAAGGTGATGATCGGGGACTGCGGATCAACCGTCTCGCGATATTGCTTGAGTTCCAGATCATCGAGCCGGGCGCCGGTAAGATTGATCGAGCCCGCCAGATCTTCGGTATCGATCGTCACGCGCTGGCTTGCAGCAATGGCCGCGGCGCGATCGGGGTAAACCACGGTGCCATCCGCCGCCAGGGCTGCGCCGGGCATTCCGCCAGCGACGGCCGGCGCAGCTGCGGGTGTTGCCAGCGCTGCTTCCGACTGCGCCTGTTCGGCGGCAATCTGAGCCTGCTGCTGGGCGCGCTCCAATTGGGGACCGGCAACGAAGAACTGCCAGCCGAACAGCACGATCATGCTGAGCACGATGGCCAGGATTATGTTGCGATTGTCGGTCATTGTTTCGGTTTCCGTGGGCCGCGGCCGGAAGATTTGTGATCGTTGGGCGATCTGGGGGCGTGTACGCGCACGATGGAGGCGCCCAGATCGGCAACCAGCTTGCTAAAGGGTTCGCTCAGCGCTTCGCGCTTTCCAACCAGCACATAGTCATGGCCGGGCACAAAGTCACGCGCGCATGCTGTCACAGCCGCCCGAAGCCGGCGCTTTATGCGGCTGCGCTGTGGAGAATTACCGGTCTTTTTGGTGACGGTAAAACCGATGCCGGGCGCATCCTGCGCTGCGGCAATCGCTTGCAATGCAAACGCAAAGCGCCCGGCGCGATTGCCCCGGGCAGCCCTTTGAAACTGCGAACGCTTGGTCAGCCGGCGCAGGGCGCCAGGCTTGTGCTCAATGGCCGTCATCC
Source organism: Devosia sp. (assembly GCA_028290685.1). GTDB lineage: Bacteria > Pseudomonadota > Alphaproteobacteria > Rhizobiales > Devosiaceae > Devosia. Next base: position 3,007 of record JAQGJI010000117.1, read on the forward strand.
GGCCACGGGCCTTAGGCCGTAAGCTTCTTGCGGCCGTCGCGGCGGCGCTTGTTGATGATCGCACGACCGTCCTTGGTGGCCATGCGGGCACGGAAACCGTGACGGCGGGCACGCACGAGCTGGGACGGCTGGTAAGTACGCTTCATGACATCAAACCGCGCTTGGCACGGTTCCTCTTGTTTGGCTGCTTATCGCAAAATTTCAGGCACATTTGCAGCGCTGAACGCCCAATGTGCGGGTTGGTGGCGTCTATAGGGAAATCTCGGTCCCAAGTCAACGCGGTGGCGCACAGTTCATTGCCGCCGAATGCACGGCGTCTCAATCCTGTGTTGTCATGCAGCCGGTCTGGCCGCATAAGTCCTGCCCAGTTCCTTACGTGCTCCTGGCGGTCATGCCCGATATTCTGAAACCTGATCTGTGCATTGTGGGCGCCGGCGCCCTGGGTATAAGCCTTGCCATCAAGGCTCGCCAGCGCGGGCTCGCAACGGTGTTGATCGATCGCGGCGCTGAGCCGGGCGATGCGGTTGGCGGCCCAATCCGACGCGCAGCTTTTGTTGCCAGCGCCATGCACGCCCACGCCATCCGAACCGGGGCACGTCTAGGCCTCGAGAACAGCATGCCCAAGATCAATTTCAGGGCTGTTGCGGACCACGCCCGAGGGGTGGCGGCTGCAACGGCGAGCGGCACCAGCGCGGAACGGCTGTCAGCGCTTGGTATTGCCGTGCTCACTGGCGAGCCGGGCTTCATCGACGGACTTACACTGCGCGTGGGCGATTCGCTGCTCAAGGCAGGCCATTTCCTGCTGGCGACCGGCGCAGCACCGCTGGTGCCCGATATTCCGCAGATCGAGAATATTTCGTTTTTCACGCCGGATACCATCCCCGACAATACCCGCAAGCTCAGCCATCTGCTGGTTGTTGGCGGGGCAGCAACAGGGCTTGAACTGGCGCAAGCCTATCGGCGGCTCGGCTCGGATGTGACCCTGGTGCCCCATGGCCCCTTGCTGGACGGATACGACAGGGAGGCGACAGCGATTCTGTTGCGCCAATTGCGCGAGGAGGGATTGGTCGTGCTGGATGGAGCACGGGTCAGCTCGTTCCAGCCGCGCAGCCAAGGCATCGGCATCGCGCTGGAGCAGGCCCATGGGCAAACGGGGTCCCTTGATGTGTCCCATGTGCTGGTTGCCGCGGGCCGGGTGCCCGATCTTGATTGGACCGCGTCCGACAAAGTACGGCTCAGGCGCCGGCCCGCTAGTGCCGCTCATTTGCAACTCAATGCTTGGGGTAGAACCTCCTCTGCGCGGATCAGCGCGTTTGGCGGGGCCGCGGGCGAGGGCAATCATCACCGTGCCTTGCTGGCGGGTGAGCGGCTGCTGGACAGTCTGGCGGGGCGGCGGCCAAGTCGTGCGTACGGCCGGAATGGCTTGCCGACGCTCGTCCATACCCAGCCGGCGCTGGCGCAAACAGGCGCCACCGACACGCCCGGGGGGCTGAAACCGGGGCAGGCGGTGCTGCGTGCCAACATGAACGAAAACGATGCTGCCCGGGCTTTGGGCCTGGGGCTGGGAAGTGCCAAGCTGGTGGTCGACCGGGGTGGCAGGATATTGGGAGGAGCCATGGTGGGGGAGGGCGCTGGCGAAGCAATGGCGAGCCTGGCCATGGCCATGGGTCGCGGTGTTCGCGCAGCCGAACTCGCCCGCCTGCCTCTTGCGGGCACCAGCGCATTGGCAGTTTTGCAGGAGCTTGGCAATCAGCTGGCCAACCAATTGCCCGCTTCAAACTGGTCCAAACGCCGCGCCGCCCTGCGCCGATTGCTGCCCTGAGTTGACCGGGCAGGGCTTACGCCTGACCGCGCTTTGGCTATAATGGCTTGAAATGTCAGCTAAACGCAGTCTTTTCCGAGGCCGGTTCTGGGGGCTTTCCAACAAGCTCATCGCAACAATCATTGCGGTGATCCTGCTTGTGGAAATCCTGTTTTATGTTCCCTCGCTGGCCTCGTTCCGGGCCAGCTGGCTCAATGACCGCTTGCGCGTGGGGGTGGTTGCCGCGCGGGTGTTGGATGCTGTGCCGGACGTGATGGCGCTGCCCCGCAACCTTACCGATCGCCTGCTGACCTCGGCCGGTGCCAATGCCATTGTGTATCGGCGAGAAGGGCAGAGTCAGCTGATCGAGCTGGCCGATCCGGTGACCCCCGATGTGGTGGTCACGGCCGACATGCGCCAGACCGATTTCATGACCCTGATGGTTGGGGCCTTCGACACGCTGTTTGCGGGTCCCGGGCGAACCCTGCGTATCGTGGGCGAGGGCGATCTGGAGGAAAGCCTGGTGGAGCTGCTGATGCCCGAGCGGCCATTGCGCCAGGATATGCTCGACTATTCCCGCCAGATCGGGGCGCTGTCGCTGGCCATTGCCGCGGCAACGGCGGTGGCGCTTTATGTTCTTGTGAGTTTTTTGTTCATCCATCCGGTGCGCCGGCTGACACAAAACATGCTCGCCTTTCGCCAAGCACCGGAAAACGGCAGCCTGATTATCAGGCCCTCGGCGCGGCGCGACGAAATCGGGGTTGCCGAACGCGAACTGGGCGCCATGGAACAGGACATATTTTCCATGCTCAGGCAGCGGCGGCATCTGGCCGATCTGGGTCTGGCCGTCGCCAAGATCAACCATGATCTGCGCAATACCCTGACTTCCGCGCAATTGTTGTCCGATCAAGTGGCGACCCTGGATGACCCCAAGGTGCAGCGCCTGGCGCCCCGCCTGGTGACAACGCTGGACCGCGCGATCGGCTTTGCCCAGTCGGTGCTGGAATATGGCCGCCAAACTACCGTGCCACCGATGTTCGCCGCCGTTGCCATGCGCGGCCTTGTGGACGATGCGGCATTCGACGCGCGCCTGGTTGGTCATCCTTCGATAGTGTTCAACAACGGGCTCGCCCCCGATCTTGTGCTCAGCGTCGATGTTGGCCAAATGGGGCGGGTCCTGCTCAATTTGCTCAAAAACGCCCGCGAGGCGCTTGAAGCGTCCAGCGCGCCCATCAACGAGCCTGTGGTCTCTGTTACGATGGCGCAAGCCGATGCAACGATTACGATTTCGGTCAGCGACAATGGCCCTGGCCTGCCCCCCCGGGCGCGCGACAATCTCTTTGTGGCGTTCGAGGGCTCCGCGCGCTCGGGCGGCACGGGCCTTGGCCTTGCGATTGCCCGCGAGATCACCGAGGCGCATGGCGGGCAGCTGCTTTTTGTGGACCAGCCCATGGGCACCCGCTTTGATATCGTGCTGCCCCTGATGTTGCGAGCTCCCGGATGAAGACGCGGTGAAAACTATCACTTGCGCGCTTGCCAAGCCGGAACGGCCCATGTATGGGTTGCCGCGCTTCAGGCCGATATGCATTGAAACGCTTCACCTGAACCGCCGTTCCGACGGCCGTGCGCGCCCTTAGCTCAGCTGGATAGAGCACCAGACTACGAATCTGGGGGTCAGGAGTTCGAATCTCTTAGGGCGCGCCATTTATTTTCTCAATTGTCAGGCCAAATCGTACTTGGGTCGATTCC
>JAQGJI010000119.1 GCA_028290685.1 Devosia sp.
AGAAATGGAGCTTGCGACGATCTTGGGTCCGAGCATGAAGACCTACTGCGACTCAACTAGGACGGCAGTAGACCCGGCATGGGTCCTAGAGTCCATAATTCTTGACCATCGCTACAAACGGATTTAACCTGGCGGCTAAAACCCCTGTAGATTCAATGGTCTGGAGCGCAGCTTGGCGTTTCTTCTCGACCGCACCAAAAACTACAAAAAACCCGTGTAATCACAATGATTACGCGGGTTTTTGTTTTTCTGGTCCTGCCGCATCGGCATAAGGCTGAAATGCCCGATCCGGCCGCTCATGCGGGAAGGGTGATGTTGAGGTTGCGGCGCCGAGCACCAAGTGTTCCCGCCGCGACAAGAAAAAGGCCGCCCCGTGGGGCGGCCTTTTCGTCAGGCCGGCGGTGGGGCGGGCGGAGTAGCCTCGACAGGCTCAACAGGTTCCACAGGTGCGATGGGCTCTGCTGGCGCCACGGGGGTGGTGCTGGGCACCGCGGGTGCGGGCGTTTCGGCCGGCGCAGGTGTAGTTACCGTGGCCGGTGCGCTGGTTTCCGGAGCATTGGTGGCCGGCGCTTCGCCGCCACAGGCAGCGAGAGCGAGGGACACAGCTACGGCCAGCGGAGCAAAAAGTTTACGGGTCATCAATTTCCTCGTTCTGCTTTCGAATCTGACTTCACACAAACGTGAGCTAACTAGCGCATTTGGGCAAAGGTGGGGCAGGGTCTAACCGCCAAGGTTGTGCTTGGACAGTTCGCAAGAAACGCATTTCCGTGCGGCGGGTTCCCGCTGCCCATCCGGAGGCGCTGGGGCGAAGGGGCAGGCCGGTTGGCGTGGTCACCAGAAAGGGGATTTTCCTTCCAAGCGGTCTGGCGCATCACCCCCTGAATGGTTACAGCTTGGCGGCCCTCGAAACGCGCACCACCAGGGGCTCCCATGAGCACAGAATTCGACCAAGAGCCCGGCCACGATGGCGGGATTGATCCCAATGCGCTTCGCACCCGCGAAGACCGCATCAATGCGCTCTGGATCGAACGCCTGCGCGGCTATCTGGTGGCAGGGCGGAACGAGGATGTTGCCAGCCTCATAGAGCCGCTGCATGCCGCCGACGTCGGTGACGTGCTCGAAATGCTGGAGCCTGTGGAGCGCCTGCACCTGGTGCAGGTGCTGGGTGATCGCTTCGATTATTCGGTGCTGACCGAAGTCGACGAAAGCGTGCGTATCGAGTTGATGGATGCGCTGCCCAACGCCGCTATTGCGCGCGGTGTGTCCGGCCTCGACAATGACGACGCCGTCACGATCCTGGAGGATATGGAGCAGGAGGACCGCGATGAGGTCCTGGCCAAGCTGCCCACCTTTGAGCGGCTGAGCCTGAAGCGAAGCCTCGACTTTCCCGAAGATTCCGCTGGACGGCGGATGCAGACCGACCTGATTGCCATCCCCCCGTTCTGGACCGTCGGCCAGACAATTGACTACCTGCGGCGCGAAAAGGACCTGCCGGACGAGTTCTACCAGATTTACGTGGTGGATGCGTCCTACCAGGTGCTGGGCACCATTCCGCTGGACAAATTCCTGCGGGCGCAGCGCTCAACGCCGATCGAGCAGTTGATGAACACCAATCTAGTGCTGGTGGACGCCAACGAGGACCAGGAAGAAGCAGCGCGCGATTTCGAGCGCTATGACCTGGTGGAAGTCGGCGTGGTCGATGAAAGCGGGCGCCTGGTGGGCGTGCTGACCATCGACGACATCGTGGATGTGATCCACGAAGAAGCGGACGAGGACATCAAGCTGCTGGCCGGGGTCGGCGACGAAGACATTTCGGGTTCGACGCTGGACACGGTGCGCAGCCGCGTGCCGTGGCTGGTGATCAACCTGATCACGGCAGTCGCGGTGTCGTTCGTGATCGGGCTGTTCGATGCCACCATCGAGCAAATGGTGTCGCTGGCAGTGCTGATGCCGATCGTTGCATCCATGGGCGGCAATGCCGGCACGCAGACAATGACGGTGACGGTACGGGCGCTGGCCATGCGCGAGCTCGATGGACGGCGCTTGAGACGGCTGGTGACGCGCGAAATGATCGTGGGGCTGGCGAACGGGGTCATTTTTGCGGTCCTGATCGGGCTCGTGACCTGGGTGCGTTTTGGGAATGCCCAGCTGGGCGGCGTGATTGCCGCGGCAATGATCATCAACATGATCGTTGCAGGCACGGCGGGTATTTTGATCCCGGTGACGCTTGAAAAACTCAAGGCAGACCCGGCGATCGCCTCGGCCGTGTTCGTGACGACGGTAACCGATACGGTGGGATTTTTCGCGTTCCTCGCGATTGCCGGGCTGTGGTTCGGGCTGTTCTGACCGGCGACGCCCATGTGCTTCGACAAGCCGGGGACGAGGGCTCCGGGGAGGCCCCAGCAAGCCTCGTGGTGAGCCCGTGGAACCGCCTTGGGGTGGCGCGATGCTCAATAATGGCGCCTAGCGAAAAATTAGGAGTTCATCCACCGCTTCGTGCGGTTCAGGCACAGCTCACATGGCCTTCTTGCCTCGGATCGCTGCAGCGCAGCGAATTGCCTGGGGACGGAAAGAAGTGTGTCATTCTGGCCGCTTGTAAAGATTTTATGGCACGGTTAATCTTTCCGTACCGGGATGGGGCTGGTGGGTAACACCAACATGGCCCGGTGTGAACGGCTGACAAGGAGCGATAATGCGTAGTCAACCGAAGGCCACCACAGCGTGGCGGGCAGCAAGCTGGACACTGGTTTGCCTGCTTTCAATGGGACTGGTTTTCTCCGTCATTGCTGGCGTCTGATCGGCGCTAGAGTTATTCACGAACAACAATTCGAAAAGGGCGCCCGGGGTTGTGGGGCGCCCTTTTGCTTGGCGGGAGATGCACATGAAGTTGCTGATCGGTAATCGCAATTACTCGACATGGTCATTGCGGCCTTGGCTGGTGCTGACCCATTTCGAGATCCCGTTCGAGGACGAAGTGCTGCAGCTCAGTGGCAAGGGGTTCCGCGACGTGCTGGCCCGACGCTCGCCAACGGGACGGGTGCCGGTCCTGATCGATGGCGACCTGGTGGTGCCCGAAACCATCGCCATCATCGAGTACCTAGCCGACCGGTTCCCCGACAAGGGTATCTGGCCCGATGACATCAAGGATCGCGCCCTGGCCCGGGCCGCAGCAGCGGAGATGCATGCAGGGTTT
>JAQGJI010000138.1 GCA_028290685.1 Devosia sp.
CGCGTTCACCCCGCAGCCAAGCCAGCATCCCCAGCCCGATCTCACGTTCGCCCATGATAACAGTGTTGGCACCCAGCCCGCGCAAATGGGCCTCCTCTTCGTCGGAATGCGCGCGGGCAATAATGCGAATGGAGGGGCTGAGCTTGCGGCCCATTTCGCACACCGTGCCGGCCTCGAACCCATTGGGAATGGCGACCATCAAACAGCGCGCCCCCTCCAGATTGGCCAATCGCAGGACATCGGCACTGGCGGCATTGCCAACCACCACCTCGATGCCCGCGGCGCGGGCGGCAGCAACCGAGTGATCGGAATCCTCGATAACGACCAATGGGGCATTGGCGGCATGGAGCGCTTCGGCCACCGTGCGCCCGACGCGCCCAAACCCGACCAAGACGGTATGGCCGGTCTGGGCTGTTGGCTCGGGCGCGTCATCATCGGCGCCCAGGGCGCCTGTATCAAGGCCTGACTCCGAGGGCGCATCAGTGGTCAGCGGGCCGCTGGCGGCGGCAAGCGTCTCCCCTGGCTCGATCCGCACGCCGTCCCGTTCCATTCGCGCTGCCCGATGCTGGGCGGCTTTTGCCTCAAAGCGTGGCTTGACCAGATCCACGGCCCAGAACACCGCAGGATTGAGCACGATGGAAATCAGAGCGCCAGCCAGGATCAGATCCTGGCCCTCGGGCGGCAGAATGGCCAGTGCAACACCAAGGCTGGCCAGAATAAAGGAAAATTCGCCGATCTGGGCCAGGGACGCCGAAATGGTCAACGCCGTCGCCACGGGCCGCTTGAACAGCAAAACGATGCCGAACGCCGCCAGCGACTTTCCGATCACGATGATGAACACCGTCGCGAGGACCGGCAGGGGATTGGTGAGGATGATGGCGGGATCAAACAACATGCCGACGGAAACAAAGAACAGCACCGCAAAGGCATCACGCAAGGGCAGGGTCTCCTGCGCTGCGCGATGGCTCAACTCACTTTCCGACAAGATCATCCCGGCAAAAAAAGCCCCCAGCGCCAGGGACACCCCAAACAGCACGGCAGATCCGAGTGCCACGCCAAGAGCAATGGCCAGCACGGCGAGCCGGAACAATTCGCGGCTGCCGGTATGGGCAGTTACATGCAGCGCCCAGGGGATCAGGCGCCGCCCCACGATCAGCATGAAGCCAACAAAGGCAGCGATCTTGAGGATGGTGAGTGCAAGCACGCCCCAAACACCGACCGAGCCGCCCAGAACACGTTCAACAAAGGACACGAACGGGTCATGAATCGCGTTCTCGCCACCACCAAGGCTGGCAAGGGCCGGTATCAGGACCAACGCCAGAACCATGGCCAGATCCTCGACGATCAACCAGCCCACGGCGATGCGGCCCCGCTCGGTTTCGATCAGCCGCTTGTCCTGCAAGGCCTTGAGCAGCACCACGGTTGAGGCAACCGAAAGCGCGAGGCCAAACAGCAAGCCCGCTCCCACGCTCCACCCCATGAGCAGGCCGAGCCCCAGGCCCAGAGCCGTGGCAAAGGAAATCTGGGCAATGGCGCCGGGAATGGCGAGTGCCCGCACGCTCATCAGGTCCTTGAGCGAGAAATGCAGGCCCACCCCAAACATCAGCAGGATAACGCCCAGTTCTGCCAGTTCCGCCCCGAGCGCCTGATCGGCCACGAAACCGGGTGTATGGGGCCCCACGAGGATGCCGGCGAGCAGATACCCCACCAGCGGCGGCATCTTGAACCGGTTGGCAATCATCCCGAAAATAAAGGCCAGCACCAGACCCGCGACAATTGTTGAGATCAAGGGGGTGTCGTGGTGCATCGGGCCTCCGGGCGGGTTGCAGATCAGGTTTTCGGTTAAATCTCGACGGACAGGATGGGGTATCGTGGCGTGCCGCGCAAGCGTTGTGCAAAGCGAAAGCGTCAGCAATTGGGTGAGTTCGGGCCCTGTGGTTCCCCCATGAGCATGGTGCCCATGCAAACTCGGCTTTGTCCAATCCTGTCCAAGCCGCTATGAAACCAATGAGCCCGCGCCGATGTTGACGCGCTGGGCAGGCATGAGGTGCAAGGTGCGATTTTCCGTCGGATGCGAGATTGGCTATGAGATCGCCCACAGCGCAACGCTGATTTTTAATATCGAGGCCATGCGTGGGGGCCGCCAGCGCGTGCTGGACGAGCAATTAACCATTACGCCAAACCTGGCGGCAGACGAAAAGACGGCCGGGGAAACCGGCAATCGCTATCTGCGCCTCACTGCGCCGCAAGGCCTCGTGCAAATCCGCTACAGCGCCGAGATCGAGCTCGACGCCCTCCATCAAGCGCCAGCGGTGATCGGGGAAGTCCCCATCGCCACGCTGCCGCTCGATATTCTGCCCTTCCTTAATCCGTCCCGCTACTGCCCCTCTGACCAGCTGGCGCGGTTTGCCAACCGGCAGTTCGGCGATGTTCCGCCCGGATTTGGCCGCGTTGTCGAGATTTGCAACTGGATCAATGGTGAAGTCGACTACCTATTCGGCACCAGCGACACCACCACCACAGCCGCGGATACATTTGCCATGCGGGCCGGCGTGTGCCGTGACTTTGCCCATCTGGGGATCACTTTTTGCCGCGCCCTGGGCATCCCGGCACGCTTTGTTTCCTGCTATGCCTGGCAGCTCGAACCACAGGACTTCCACGCGGTGTTTGAGGCCTATCTGGGCGATCGCTGGTATCTGTTTGATGCAACGCGGATGGCAGCGCTTGATGGCCTGGTGCGGATCGGCGTCGGCCGTGACGCCGCCGATACGGCTTTTGCCACGATCTATGGGCAGGTCACTTCCCAGCCGATCCGGGTCTGGAGTGAAGCGAAGGACGGCGACCGGACTGAAGAGTGGACCACGGACGCCGTAAGCGTTGCACGCAGCTAGCAGCACCAATCCGCCCGCGCCGAGAGCTTGTGGTGAGCCTCCCGAACCACCGCGTCCGGCACCCATCGTGCCAGCACCTTGCCTTGGAGAGGCTCGGCGCGAGACTTACTGGCACGAACCGCTAGCCCATTGAATCCTGGGGTGAG
>JAQGJI010000141.1 GCA_028290685.1 Devosia sp.
GACCGAACTCAGCCAGATCAGCCTGGCATTCGGCGATGTCGTGCTCAAGGGTGACCTTAAATACGACAGCGACGCAGGGCTGCAATCGGCCGAGTTCTCGCAACTCCAGTTGAGCCCCGGGGACGTGGCGCAGCTTTCGATGGCACCCATCGAGGGCGGTTATGCCGTCAAGGTGCGGGGCGATCAACTCGACCTCAAGCCTATGCTCAAGCGCTTTTTCGGCCTCGGCGAGGGATCGACCGGCGGGGTGTCCGCCACCCAGGTCAAGCAGACCATCGTGCTCGACGTGCAATTGAAGCAGGCGCTGGGCTTTTACAAGACCACCGCCTTCAATCTTGATCTCGACATGTCGCTGAGGGGCTCCGACCTGCAAAGGGTCTCGATGCAGGCCAATCTGGGCGGCGGCAACTCGGTTTCCGTCACCACCAACCCGACGCCCGATGGCAAGGTCATGTCGGTGGCGTTCAACGATGCGGGTACGCTGCTGCGCCTGCTGGGCGTTTATGCGCGGGTCGAGGGTGGCGAAGGCAGTCTCGTGATGAATACCATCAAGCAGCAGAAAGTGGACGCGGGTCAGTTTCTGCTACGGAACTTCGCGCTGATCGACGAAGAAAATGTCGTGCAAATTCTCGGCAATCATCGCGATTCCAAGGAAATGATCGCGCGGGCGAACAAGCTGTCGTTCCGCAGCGGCAAGGTCGATTTCGTGCGCCGCAAGGATCGCGTCGAGGTGACCGACGGGGTTTTGACCGGCGACACGGTGGGGGGCACCCTGCGTGGCTTCATTTATACCGATCAGCGCCAATATGACCTGACGGGCACCTACGTGCCGCTTTTCGGCTTGAACAGCATCTTTCAGAAGCTGCCGCTGTTCGGGCCTTTGCTTGGCGGACGCGACGGCGAGGGATTGCTGGGCGTGACGTTCGCGGTGCGTGGGAGCCTCGACAAACCCGACTTCCAGATCAATCCGGCGTCCATTTTGATGCCCGGAGCATTCCGATCGCTGTTCGAATACCGGGCCAAAGAGCAGCCGCGCGTCGAGTGAAAAATGGATGGGCGTCACCCCGGCAATGGCCGGGATGACCGGGCAAGGTTGCGAGACGTCAGACCGGTTTGATCAAGGTGTGGCGCTTTATGCCTAAGGACAGCTTGATGACGCCTTCTGCAAGAAGCGATTCTTTTGAATGACTTAGGCGCTCTTCTTCAACAAACGAGTCTTTGACGCGTACTGCGCCGGATGAGATGTGCCGGCGTGCTTCTCCGTTGGATGCAGCAAGGCCGGCGGCCACCAAAGCAACCTGGATGCCAAGACCTGCGTCGATATCGGCCTGGGGCAACTCCACGGTCGGCAAGGATAGGTCAAGCGCCCCCGACTCGAAGGTTGCCCTGGCAGTTTCGGCTGCGGCTTCGGCGGCGCCCCGGCCATGCAGCAAGGCGGTAACTTCCGTGGCGAGCGTCTTCTTCGCATCATTGATATTGCCGGACGCTATACGTGCGATCTCATCCATCGGCAAAGTCGTGTAGAGTTTAAGAAAGCGCTCCACGTCCGCATCGTCGACATTGCGCCAGAACTGCCAGAAATCGTAGGCCGACAAGAGGTCGGCGTTGAGCCAGATGGCGCCGTTCAGCGACTTGCCCATCTTGGCGCCCGACGCGGTGGTCAGCAGGGGCGAAGTGAGCGCGTAGAGCTGCGGCGTGCCGAGGCGATGGCCTAGGTCGATGCCGTTGACGATATTGCCCCACTGGTCCGAACCACCCATCTGCAACTTCACGCCATAGCGCTTGTTGAGTTCGACGAAATCATAGGCCTGCAGGATCATGTAATTGAATTCGAGGAAAGACAGCGACTGCTCGCGATCGAGGCGCTGCTTGACCGAATCGAAGGCCAACATGCGGTTGACCGAGAAATGTTGGCCGACATCGCGCAAAAATTCGAGGTAGTTGATCGGCAGGAGCCATTCGGCGTTGTTGACCATCAGTGCATCGGTTGGGCCGTCGCCAAAAGACAGGTATTTTGAAAACACCTGCTTGATGCCATCGATATTGGACTGGATGGTTTCGGGTGTCATTAGCTTGCGGGCTTCGTCCTTGAAGGACGGATCGCCGACCATGCCCGTGCCGCCGCCCATCAGGGCGACAGCGCGATGGCCGGTCTTCTGCAGCCAATACAGCATCATGATCTGGATGAGGCTGCCTACATGCAGGCTCGATGCCGTGGGGTCGAAGCCGATATAGGCCGTCACGGTCTCTGTGCTGAACAGTTCATCAAGCCCAGCATCATCTGATGTCTGGTGGATGAAGCCACGCTCAGCGAGCGTGCGCAAAAAGTCTGACTTGAAGGCCATGGCCTGAAATTCCCAAAATATTAGGCGCGCAATCCGGCGGCTTCATCGAGCCCGAGTGCGAGATTGAGGTTTTGGATGGCGGCGCCGGAAGCGCCCTTGCCGAGATTGTCGAGTACCGCGAGGAGGACTGCCTGATCGGTGCCTTCCTCGCCAAAGACATAGAGCTTCATCGAGTTGGTGCCGTTGAGCGCTTCCGGATCAAGCTCGGTGCTATAGCCTGCAGCGCCTGTCCGCGCCTTCTGCAATGCGGCAGTCTCGTCGTCGCCGGCGACAGTGACGAACTTTTCGCCCGCATAGAAGGTCTCGAGCGCACGGCGCAGGTCGGTGGGGCTCGGCGCGCCGGGCAGCGCCCAGAGCTGGAGCGGGATCTGGACGATCATGCCCTGCGCGTAGCGGCCGACGGACGGCGTGAACAGCGGGGGATGGGCGAGATCCGAATAGGCCTGCATTTCGGGCAGGTGCTTGTGGTGCAGGTTGAGTCCATAGACGCGGAAGGCGTCGCGGCTCGAAGCCGGGGCATCCTGCTGTTCGAATTCGGCGATAAGGCCCTTGCCACCGCCGGAATAGCCGGAGACGGCGTTGACCGTCACCGGGTAATCACCCGGCACCAGCTTGGCCTGCACGACCGGGCGCAACAAGGCGATAGCGCCCGTGGCGTAGCATCCCGGATTGGAGATGCGCGTCGACTGGGCGATGTTGATCCGCTGGGCCGGATCCATTTCGGCAAAGCCATAGACCCAGCCGGGCGCGACGCGGTGCGCGGTGGAAGCGTCGATGATGCGCGTGGTGTTGGATTTAACCAGCGCCACGGCTTCGCGGGCGGCATCGTCGGGCAGGCAGAGGATCACCGCGTCGGCGCTATTGAGCGCTTCGGCACGAGCTGCGGGGTCCTTGCGAAGCGCAGGGTCGATCGAGACGAGTGAAAGGTCGGTACGGTTTTGCAGCCGCTCGCGGATCTGCAGGCCGGTCGTGCCGGCTTCGCCATCGATGAACACCTTGTACGTCATCTAGAATTTCTCCTGTCGATAGGGTATTTCGCCCCTCGACCCGTGGAAATTCGGATGGAGGGGCGGGCGGTCTGCTACCGACCTTTGCCGGCAGCGATTTCGGCGCGGCGGCGGTCGAGATATTCGCTCGAACGCTCTGTCAGTTCATCGATCTTGCCCTCGAAGAAGTGGTTGGCTCCCTCGACGATCTGCTGCTCGATGGTGATGCCCTTCTGGGTCTTCAGCTTATCCACGAGTTTCTGGA
>JAQGJI010000160.1 GCA_028290685.1 Devosia sp.
TTCAGGTGATGACGGTCTGCACCCGGCGTTCTTCTGCGCGCCGATGCTCACGGACCAATATAGGCTCCGCTCCGGTGCTCAAAGAGCCACCGGCTTCCACTCGTCCTGACCTGAAGAACCCGCCTTGCGGCCTGGAAAGTGTTTCACCACATCGTCTGCCTGGCGCGTTCAGGCCAGGCCTGGTCGTAGTTTTGGCCGCCGACGACGCCGTCGCTCATGCTGGCAAGGATGTCCCCGGGGGTGGGCAGGCTTGCCGTGTCGATGTGGCGGGCAGGGTTCCACAGCTCGGAGCGCACGATGGCGCGGGCGCACTGGAAGTAAAGCTCGTCGATGGCCATGACGATCACCGAGCGGGGTGGCTTGCCCTCGACGGCAAAACTTTCGAGCAGTTCGGGATCGATGCTGAGACGGGCGCGGCCATTGGCACGGAAGGTGGTGCCGCTGCCGGGCAGCAGGAACAGGAAAGCGCAGCGGGGATCGCGCACGATGTTGCGCAGCGAATCAATGCGCTTGTTGCCGCGCCGGTCGGGCATCATCAGGGTCCGATCGTCGTGAACGCGCACAAAGCCCGGCTGGTCGCCGCGCGGGGAGCAGTCGACGCCCTCGGGGCCAACCGTGGCAAGGGCAGTAAACGGGCTGGCTTGCACGAGGCGCCGGTATTGGGGCGTCATGCGCTGGGCGACTTTGAGCGTGGAAGCGGCAACCGGGGCTGGCGTATAGAGCGCTTCGAGCTGATCGATGGTTGTAACGATCGTCATGGCTTCACTTCGGGTTGATTGCTGATCTGCCGGGGGTCGCGGGGCGGCGATTTGATGACTATATCTATGCCATGTTCACATTCTGGAAAAAGCGGGAGAATCCCATGGACGCCCATACGTTCGCCGTGACGCGCACCGATGCCGAATGGAAGGCGCGGCTCACGCCCGAGCAATACCAGGTGATGCGCAATCACGGCACCGAGCGGCCGGGGTCGTGTGCGCTGCTGCATGAAAAGCGCAGTGGTACATTTGCATGTGCAGGATGTGACACGCCCCTGTTCGAATCGACGCTGAAGTTCGAAAGCGGCACCGGCTGGCCCAGTTTTGGCGATCCGCTGCCCGGGGCAGTCGAGAATAGCCAGGATCACTCCTATGGCATGGTGCGCACCGAATGCCATTGCGCCACATGCGGCAGCCATCTGGGGCATGTGTTTCCCGATGGCCCGCCGCCCACCGGATTGCGCTATTGCATCAATGGGGTGGCGCTGAACTTCACGCCCGCCGAATAGCAAAGAAGCCCTGGAGTGATCCGGGGCATTTTGTTTGCGGGGGTCAGGTACCCCTTGGCTTGGCCCTGGCAGTCGCGGCGGCGTTGATCGGATCGTCGGGCCAGAAGTGGCGGGGATAGCGGCCCCTGAGGTCCTTGGCGACGTCTTTCCAGCTGCCGCGCCAGAAGCCGGGCAGGTCGCGCGTGGTCTGGATGGGGCGGTGCGCAGGAGAGAGCAGGACCAGCAGGAGCGGGATTTTTCCACTGGCTATGGTGGGGTGCCGGTCAAGGCCAAAGAGTTCCTGGACGCGCACTTCCAGGGCCGGACCGTTTTCGGCATCATAGTCGATGGGGAGGTGGCTGCCCGAAGGGGCGGCGAAGTGGCTGGGGAGAAGTTTGTCGATCTCCTGCCGCTGGCCCCAGGGCAGCAGAGTGTCAAGAGCGTTGCCCAGGTGTGAAGCCGTGATGGCCGCAAGGCGGGTTTCGCCCAGGATGTGCGCGGCCAACCAGGCCGGATCGGCGGCCAGCACCTCGTCCGACAGGTCGGGCCAGGCCTCGCCCAGGGTTTGGCGCAGGAATGTGCAGCGGGCGCGCAGGGCGCGCTGGTCCTTGCTCCAGGGTAGTTTGTCGATGCGGCTGGCGGCGGCCCGGGCAAGCAGACCGGCGGCCTGCTCCAGATCGCTGACCGGCACAGGATCGTCGGCGAGACGCAGCGCGCCCAGCTGGCGGCTCTTGCGGGCGCGAACGCTGCCCGAAGCGGCGTCAAAGCTGAGGGTTTCGGTTTCCCCGATGCGGCTGGCAAAAAGGGCTTCCAGTTCGGCCCGTTCAAGGGCTGCGGCAGCCCTGATGCGGCTGCTGGCCGCGGCACCGCTCATGTCGGTGACGACAAGGAAAGATTGGCGCGAAAGCGCGTCGGTTGCGTCAAGGCTGGCCTGGCGGCCATTGACCAGGCGAAAGCGGCCGGGAGCGCCGGCGGATTGGGCAACGCGGTCGGGGTAGGCGCGGGCGAGATGGACGCCGGAGGATGTTGGTGGGGCAAGTCTTGAGCCCCCGGGTTGAACCCCAGGGTGACGATCGGAGGCCGGGGAGGCCGAAAGCTTTGCCCAGCGTTTTGCCAGCGCTCTAGCGTCTTGGGCGCGCTGGCTTCGGTCGGTGCGGAAACGCTCGAGGCGTTGGGCCAGGTCGGTGCCCTCGCCCCCAAGGCCCCGTTCGCCGATGAGGACGGCGAGTTCGGCGGCGGTTTGCCGATCCTGGTCGGCGGCCAGGATCATGTGCGCCAGGCGCGGGTGAAGCGGCAGGCGGGCGAGGGATCTGCCTTGCGCGGTGAGCCGGCCGGTGGCGTCCAGCGCCTCGAGCGATTGCAGAAGTGCGACCGCTTCTGCCCAGCCAGGAGCGGGCGGTGGGTCAAGAAAGGGAAGCGCCATGGGATCGGTGACGCCCCAGGCGGCAAGGTCGAGCACAAATCCGGCAAGATCGGCGCCAAGGATTTCGGGCGCGTCGAAGGGGTCGAGCGCGCTGGTCTGGCCCTCGTTCCACAGGCGAATGGCGACGCCGGGGCTGGTGCGCCCCGCCCGACCGCGGCGCTGGTCGGCCCCCGCCCGGGAGACGCGGCGGGTTTGCAGGCTGGTAAGGCCCGTGCCGGGTTCGTAGACCGGAACGCGGCGGTAGCCTGCGTCCACCACAAGGCGGACCCCTTCAATGGTCAGCGATGTTTCGGCGATGGAGGTCGCCAGCACGATCTTGCGGCGGCCCCCCTCGGCGGGACGGATGGCCCGGTCCTGCTCGGCCGGGGTGAGCTGGCCGTACAGGGGAGCGATGTCGGTGTTTGGGGGAACGCGACTGGCAAGGCGCTCGGCAACGCGGGTGATTTCGCCCTGGCCGGGCAAAAAGACGAGGACCGAGCCCTCGTGCTCGCGCAGGGCAGCCAGAACCGCTTGGGCAACCTGGTCCTCGATGCGCTGCAGCGGGTCGGGTTCGCGGTACA
>JAQGJI010000229.1 GCA_028290685.1 Devosia sp.
GGGAAGCATTTATGAACCTTTTCCCGCTTCTATGGTCGCTATAGCGGAAGGCCAGCACGTGATCGTCGCAGAAACAAAAATGGCAGTTCAACCGCTTTATGGCATCGTAATCGCGACGCCGATCACCCTTTACCGCGAGAATTTCTACATGCCCCGGTTTGAAGCGCCTATCACGCTCAAGTAGGCACAGGCGGCGGCTTGTTTGACGCTGAATGGCATGTCAGAAGCCGGGCGTCCCTCTTCCTAACGCAGAGTTTTCCATGACCGATACGCTTGTTCCCGTCTTTGATCTTGGCGGCGTATTCGTCGACTGGAATCCGATGTATCTGTTCCGCAAGCTCTTCGAGAGCGAAGAAGATGCTCTGTGGTTCCACCAGAGCGTTTGCACGCTGGATTGGAACTTGGAATTCGACGCGGGTGAGATTTATTCCGAAGGTGTTGCCAAGCTCATTACGCGCTTCCCGAAGTATTGGCGCGAAATCCAGGCGTTCGATCTGCGTTGGAAGGAGACGCTGGGCGGCTTTATCCAGGGCACGATCGATATCCACGACGAGCTGATCGAGCAGGAGATACCCACCTTCGCGATCACCAATTTTTCCTGGGAGAAATGGGTGAGCTGCCTGCCGGAGTGGCCGTTTCTCGAGAAGTTCGACGGAGTTATTGTGTCGGGACTCGAGGGGCTGGTGAAGCCCGATCCGCGGCTTTATCGGGTATTCTGCGAGCGATATGGATTGGCGCCTGAAAGCTGTGTGTTCATCGACGACAGCGAGCCGAACATTACTTCAGCGCGCAAGTTCGGCATGCATGGGATACACTTCAAGGATCCGGTGATGCTTCGGCAGGAGTTGATTGGACTGGGGCTGCCGCTAAAAGCGAAGTGAGGAACAGCTAAGCCGTTAGCGTATGGGGCGAACGCCCCTTCACCGCATCCGCTGCACCGAGCCATTTCCCGGATGGCGAGAGGAATAGCCAGGTGCGTCTTGGACGAGCGTGGCGATGACCTCGCGCGTTGCGCCCGCCTGGATCGCGACCAGCCGCGTGAAGACCTATTTGGTGCCGTACATGCGGTCGCCAGCGTCGCCCAGGCCCGGGATAATGTAGCATTTTTCGTTGAGGTGGATGTCGATCGAGGCGGAGAAGACCGGCACGTCAGGGTGAGACTTGCTGAACCGCTCGATGCCTTCAGGGGCAGCCAGCAGGCACAGGAAGCGGATGTTGTTGGCGCCGCGCTCCTTGAGCTTGTCGATGGCGGCGGTCGCCGAATTGGCCGTCGCCAGCATGGGATCGACCACGATGATCAGGCGATCCTCGAGATTCGAGGGAGCCTTGAAATAGTATTCGACCGGCTCCAGCGTTTCGTGGTCGCGATAGATGCCGATATGGGCCACGCGGGCGGCGGGAACCAGGTCCAGCATGCCATCGAGCAGCCCATTGCCGGCCCGCAGGATGGAGGCGAACACAAGCTTCTTGCCCTTGATCGACGGGCTATCCATGGCGGCCATGGGCGTTTCGATGGGGATCATCTCGAGCTCGAGATCGCGGGTGACCTCGTAGCACATCAGATGGGCGATCTCGCGCAGCAGGCGCCGGAAACCGGCGATGGAGGTCTCCTTGTTGCGCATGATGGTGAGCTTGTGCTGGATCAGCGGGTGATCGATGACCGTGACATTGCCGATCTTGGTGCTCATGGGAAACTGCCTAGCGCGTTAAAGAAAACTCTTGCCATGGCGGCCGGGCTGAAGGCCGAGCCAGCGGGCAATACTTTCGCCAATATCGGCGAAGGTGGAGCGAATGCCAAGTTCACCTTGTGACAGGCTTGGGGAAAAAAGCAGGATCGGCACCTGTTCGCGGGTGTGATCGGTCCCGGTCCAGGTCGGATCGTTGCCATGGTCGGCCGTGAGCACCAATAGATCGTCCGCACGAAGCTTGCTGATCAGCTCGGGCAGACGGGAGTCAAACAGCTCCAGCGCCGCGGCATAGCCGGGCACGTCGCGGCGGTGGCCGTACTCGCTGTCGAAATCCACGAAATTGGTGATGATCAAGGCGCGGTCGGCAGCCATTTCCATGGCGTCCAGGGTCTTGCCGAAGAGCTGCGGAATGCCGGTTCCCTTGATCTTGTGGGTGACACCATGGCCGGCATAGATGTCGGAAATCTTGCCGATGGCGTAAACCTGGTTGCCGGCGGCCTGGTTGCGATCGAGCAGGGTCGGCTCGGGCGGGGCAATGGCAAAGTCGCGCCGGTTGCCCGTGCGTTTAAAGCTCGTAGCGTCCTCGCCCACGAAGGGGCGGGCAATAACGCGGCCGATCATCATCGGCGCGGTCAGCTCGAACGCGATCTGGCAGACCTCGTAAAGCCGCTCGAGGCCGAAATGGGTTTCGTGCGCGGCGATCTGGAAGACGCTGTCGATCGAGGTGTAGCAGATCGGCTTGCCGGTGCGGATGTGCTCCTCGCCCATGGCAGCGATGATGTCGGTGCCCGAGGCGTGCTTGTTGCCCAAAACACCGGGCAAGTTGGCGCGCTCGATCAGATCGGCGATCAGATGCGGCGGGAAGGCAGGCTCGGATTGGGGGAAATAGCCCCAGTCAAAGGGCACGGGCACGCCCGCGATCTCCCAGTGACCCGAGGGCGTGTCCTTGCCCCGGCTCACTTCCCGCCCGACGCCGAAGCGGCCACCCCTGGGGTGGGCAGACAGGCCGGGCGGCAGGGCGCCGGTTGCGAGTTTGCTGGCGGCGCCAATGCCGAGCGCATCCAGATTGGGGACCCGCAAGGGACCGGTCCGCAGGCCCGGCCGATCTGCCCGGCCGGCCGCAGCCCATTCAACGATGTGGCCAAAAGTGTTCGAGCCGACATCACCATAATGATCGGCGTCCGGCGCGCCGCCGATGCCAACGCTGTCGAGAATACACAAAATGGCACGGGGCATGGCTTTACTCCAGGGGCGCCAGACGGGCCGGGATGAGATCGTGGCGCGCCGGGGTGTCTCCCAGCCGGTAGGCGGCTTTGAGGCGGGCTTCCGCGGCGGCGGCTGCATCTTCGGTGCGCGCGTGCAGGCGAGCGATGGGCGTGTGGCCATCGGCCCTGTCTCCAAGGCCCGCCAGCCGGTCGAACCCCACGCTGTGGTCGATGCTGTCGGCGGGCATGGT
>JAQGJI010000008.1 GCA_028290685.1 Devosia sp.
CGGCAAAGCCGCTCTCGTCCCGGCTGACGCTCTCCACACTGGTTTCCAGCACCAGCGTGGCGCCGGCCTTGCGCATCTCGCCCAGCAGCATGGTGTTGATCTGGGTGGCGGGGCCATCGCAAAACAGTTGCCCGAGGGTTTTTTCATGAAAGGCGATGCCGTGGCGCCTGACCATGGCGACAAACATTTCGGGCGTATAACGGCTCAGTGCCGACAAGGCAAAGCGCGGGTTCTGGCTCAGGAAACGGTCCCGGCCCTTGTCGTGCGTGGCATGGATATTGGTGAAGTTGCAGCGTCCCCCACCCGATATGCGAATTTTTTCGCCGGCATATCGGGCATGGTCGACCACCAGCACGGAGCGTCCGCGCCGCCCCGCCTCGATGGCCGCCATCATGCCGGCAGCGCCAGCGCCCAGCACCACGACATCGTAGTGGATCATGGTCTTGTGCCCTTGTTGTGTCTGGCGCAGTTACCCCATTGGGGCCCGTCAATGCAAACGCATTGACTAATTCCTCCATCGGAGTATGACTTCGCCTACTTGACCATATGAGATGTCAATTCATGCGCAGCACCGCAACCCTTGCGACATTCGCAACCACCCGGCTTCCGGCCGGGGGCGTGCCTGTGCTCATGACCAAAACCACCAAAACCGTGTAACGCTTTTCCCCGGGTCCACCTCCCCGACGGGGAGAGGCGCAAACCGGATGGCCGCGATCGGTGATCGCGCGGGGTGTAAAGGTTTCGGGACTGGAGTTCCAAGAAATGGGTTATCGCGTCGCTGTTGTCGGTGCCACGGGTAATGTGGGCCGGGAAGTTCTCAACATTTTGGCCGAACGCAAGTTCCCCGCCGATGAGGTCATCGCGCTGGCCTCGTCCAAGTCCACCGGGCGGGAAATCTCCTATGGAGACCGGATTCTCAAGTGCAAGAACCTTGACGATTTCGACTTCAAGGGCGTCGATTTCGCCATCATGTCGGCCGGCTCGTCCGTGTCCAAGGACCTTGCCCCGCGCATCGGCGCCTCGGGCTGCATCGTTATCGATAATTCCAGCTACTGGCGCTACAATTCCGATATTCCGCTGATCGTGCCGGAAGTGAACGGGCATGTGCTCGATCGCTGGCTGGCCGACCCGAAGCGCTCCAACATCATTGCCAACCCCAATTGCTCCACGGCGCAGCTGGTGGTGGCGCTCAAGCCGCTGCATGACTTTGCCAAGATCACGCGCGTGGTGGTCTCCACCTACCAGTCCGTTTCCGGCGCCGGCAAGGACGGCATCGACGAGCTGTGGAACCAGACCAAGGGCATTTTCGTCAACGACAGCGCAACGCCCGGCAAGTTCCCCAAGCAGATCGCCTTCAACGTCATCCCGCACATCGATGTGTTCATGGAAGACGGCTACACCAAGGAAGAGTGGAAGGTGCTGGCCGAAACCAAGAAGATCCTCGACCCCAAGATCCGCGTGACCTGCACGGCGGTGCGCGTACCGGTGTTCGTGGGCCATTCGGAAGCGGTCAATATCGAGTTCGAGAACCCCATCACTGCCGATGAAGCGCGCGATATCCTGCGCGAAGCGCCGGGGATTTCGGTGATCGACAAGCGCGAGCCGGGTGGCTATGCGACGCCGGTGGAAAGCGTGGGCGAATACGATACCTTCGTGTCGCGCATCCGCGAAGACAATACGGTTGAAAACGGCCTTGCCATGTGGGTTGTGTCGGACAATCTGCGCAAGGGCGCGGCGCTCAACGCCATCCAGATCGCCGAAGAACTCATCGCCCGCGGCTTGCAGTCGCGCCTGGCGGCCTAAGCGCTCGACCCGGGGCCCATTCCCAGATTTGGGGATGGGTCCCGGCTCAAGGCCGGGATGACATCGCGCTGTTGAGAAGCGATGTGTCGCCAATCTCATGCCCGTAAATCTTCGGCCAGCTTGCCCCTTCAGGCGTCGTGAGCGTCGCCGGCCTCTTGCCGCATTGCGGTGCCCTGGCCTTGCCCGTGCTGGACAGAGGGCAACAAGCCATCGCGTCGGGAGGCGGCGAGCGCTGCAGCGCGCCTAGAAGCTGGGCCGCACGAAATCGCCGCTGCCGCCGTCCATGACCCACAGCTCGCCGGTCGAAATGTCGAACCAGGCGCCGTGCACCGCCAGCTTTCCCTGGGCTTCAAGCTCGGCGACATAGGGAAACGTGCGCAGATTGCGGATCGAGTTGCGGATCGAGATGCGCTCCAGCGCCGTTTGCCGCTCGCCCGCCGTCATCAGGTCGTTCTGGCCGACCTGCTCGGGCAAGCCGCCCAGCATGCTCATCCACTTGCCGATGAAATCGCCATCATCGAGCGGGCTGTGGTCGGGCACCAGCGCCGCCTTGATGCCGCCGCAGCGGCCATGGCCCATCACGACGATATTGCCGATGCCCAGCGCCTTGACCGCGAATTCGATGCCCGCCGAGGTGCCGTGCTGGCCGCCATCGGGCTGATAGGGCGGCACCAGATTGGCCACGTTGCGCAACACAAACAATTCGCCCGGCTCGGCATCAAAGATCATCTCGGGCGCTGCCCGGCTGTCGCAGCAGGCAATGATCATGGTGGTCGGGTTCTGCCCGCTCGCGGCAAGCTCGCGATAGCGGTCTTTTTCGCGGACATAGCGGCCACCCATGAAATTTGCGTGGCCTTTGAGCAAATGTTGAGGAAAGCTGTGCATGGCACTTCGATTAGCGCTAAGTGCCTGCAAGATCAATCGGGCGCCGCAGGATGCCCGCGCATCGGGGGCATGCATGCTGATTTACCGTTTTCTGACCGGCGAGGACGATGCCGCCTTTTGCCATCGCGTCACCAAGGCGTTGAGCGAAGGCTGGCAGCTCTACGGCCCACCCACCTACACCTATGACGGGCACAACAAGAAGATGAAGTGCGGTCAGGCCGTCACCCGCGCCGCTCCGGACCAGCCCTATGACCCGGACAAGAAGCTGGTGGATTTTTAAGGGGCCTTCTGGTTTGTCTGACACCTCCCCTTGAGGGGCAGGATCAGGGCGGGGTGCCGGATTTCCCCAAGCCTGAGCTTTACTGACCTGCCGCCAGTCGCAAGGCCAGCGCCTGCAGCATCAGCATGGTCTTGGCATCGATGATCCGGCCATCCTGGATCATCGCCAGTGCCTCCGCAAAGCCGATCTCGAACACCTCGATGTCTTCGCCCTCACTGGCGAGGCCGCCACCCTGGCTGACCTTTTCGCCGGGCGTATACTGGCCCAGAAAGCAGGCGCATTTTTCGGTGAGCGAGCCGGGGCTGGTATAGGCCTCGAACAGAAACACCATGTCGGCCGGCTCATAGCCGGTTTCCTCGACTGCCTCGCGATGGGCCGCGATGGCGGGTGCCTCGCCATCGAGCATGCCGGCCGGCGCCTCGATCAGCCAGGCCGGATCGCCATTGAGATGGGGCGGCAGGCGGAACTGGCGTGTCAGCACCACAGTGCCGCTCGTGGGGGCATAAAGCAGCACCGCCGCGGCGCTGCCATGGTCATAGACCTCCCGGTGCACCGTTTGATCGCTGCCATCGCGCCGGGAGTGGGTGATCTGGTAATCATCGAGCCGTCCCCAATTATGGGCCAGCTTGCTGACGCTGTTGATGGTGATCGAACCGGACATGGGTGCTCCTGTGCGGATTTAGGTGCGGCCACTATGTGCCGCAGCTGACGGCCGGGGAAGTGGCGAGAATGGGGGACAGTGTTGAGAATGGGGAGCCTGAAGGAGTAGGATCGAAAGACGATATTGCACTTTGACCCCGAGGGTAAAATGAAGCTACCGCCCGTCGATGTCTATCGGAAAGCCTTTATCGAACCAATTGGTCACCTTGCAATGCAGGCGGCGTACACAGACGGTCGCCTGATCGAGCTTTGCGCGTCGATTCCTGAGCCGATGGAGGTGAGCGGCGTGGCCGGAAAGCTTCGCAACTGGGACGAAAAAGCTAAGGAATTGGTCAGGCAGCGGTTTCAATTGATACCGGATAGCGCGGAGCGCTGCCTGGCCTTTTCCTGCGCCCAGACATTTGGAATGCTGCGGCTTCGGCGTAATCGGGTACTTCACGACGCAATTGGCGTGGCAATTTACGACGAAGAATCCGGTTACCGCATCGGCGCCCTGCAGGTACAATATCCAGCGCAGAAGGAGGCCGTCAAAAAGCGGCAACTGAGCCCAGTCCGTCCGGAAGATATCGCGGCACTGGCCTGCGAATTCTATGAATTGCACAGGAATCTGGAGGATCTGTGCGCCGCTGTCAGCAATCGGGCGGGCTAAGTTCCCAACTTCGTCCGCCGCCCGCACAGTGTGTGCGCTATACGAACAAAGGGCGACATGCGCCAAAAGTGGTATTCAGCCACTTTGATTTTCCAGCCTCTGCGCGCTAGAAGTCTGCCACCATCGCAAACTGATCGCGGCCCGCCGCGCACCCGGACAAATTCATGACGGTTCGCCCCCGCCCCCTATCTCCCCACCTTCAGGTTTACCGCTGGACCGTCACCATGGCGATGTCCATCGTGCATCGCGCCACCGGCATCGCCAATTATGCCGGCACGGCGCTGCTGGTGCTCTGGCTTGTCGCCGCTGCCTGGGGAGAGGGGCCGCTCGACAGCATCAACGCGCTTTATGGCAGCTGGTTCGGCCAGTTGGTCCTGTTCGGCTATACCTGGAGCCTGACCCATCACATGCTGGGTGGCATCCGCCATTATGTCTGGGATTTCATTCTGGGCATGGAAGCGGGGCAGCGCGAAATGCTGTCCTGGGCCAATCTTGCCGCCTCCACCGCCCTGACGCTGGCGATCTGGACCCTTTTTGTGTGGATCAAGTGATGCACGACGACAAAATCAGCCGCCAAACCATTGCCGACCCCCGCTCGCGCTATGGCAACGCCAAGGCTTCCACCCGCCATTTCATCACCCAGCGGCTGACCGGGGTCAGCAATATCGTGTTTTTGCTGTTGTTGCTGTTCGTGGTGGTGCGGCTGGCGGGCGAAGACCGCGCCGAAATGGTCGCCACCATCGGCAGTGCCTGGATCGGGCTGCCGCTGGCGCTGCTGCTCGGCATCGTGACCATCCACATGCGCAACGGCATGCGCGATATCCTGGAGGACTACTTTCGAGGCAGCGCCTACGGGCTCTACATGACGCTCAATACCCTGTTCTGCCTCTTCATCGCGGTTGCCGGCATCGGCGCCATTCTCAAGCTCGTGTTCTGGGGTTAAGGCCAATGGCTGGATATGAATTGGTCGACCACGAATTCGACGTGGTAGTGGTTGGCGCCGGCGGGGCTGGCCTGCGGGCTACGCTGGGCATGGCCGAGCAGGGGTTCAACACCGCCTGCATCACCAAGGTGTTTCCCACCCGCTCGCACACCGTGGCCGCCCAGGGCGGCATCGCGGCGTCGCTGCAGAACATGGGTCCCGACAGCTGGCAGTGGCACATGTACGACACCGTCAAGGGGTCCGACTGGCTGGGCGACAACGACGCGATGGAATATCTGGCCCGCGAAGCCCCCGCCGCGATCTATGAACTCGAGCATTACGGGGTGCCGTTTTCGCGCACGCCCGACGGCAAGATCTACCAGCGCCCCTTTGGCGGGCACATGACCGAATATGGCGAGGGCCCGCCGGTGCAGCGCACCTGCGCCGCCGCCGACCGCACCGGCCATGCCATGCTCCATACGCTTTATGGCCAGTCCCTGCGCAACGACGCGCAGTTCTTTATCGAATATTTCGCGCTCGACCTGATCATGGGCGATGATGGCGCCTGCCAGGGCGTCATCGCCTGGAAGCTCGATGATGGCACGCTGCACCGCTTCCGCGCCAAGCTCGTGGTCCTTGCCACCGGGGGCTATGGCCGGTCCTATTTTTCAGCCACCTCGGCGCATACCTGCACCGGCGATGGCAATGGCATGGTGGCGCGGGCCGGACTTCCCTTGCAGGACATGGAATTCGTGCAGTTCCATCCCACCGGCATTTACGGCGCCGGTGTGCTGATCACCGAGGGCGCGCGCGGGGAGGGCGGATACCTCACCAATTCGGAAGGCGAGCGCTTCATGGAGCGTTACGCCCCCAATGCCAAGGATCTGGCCTCGCGCGACGTCGTGAGCCGCTGCATGACGCTGGAAATCCGCGAAGGGCGTGGCGTTGGCCCCAACAAGGACCATATCCACCTTCATCTCGATCACCTCGACCCCAAGGTGCTGCACGAGCGGCTGCCGGGGATCACCGAATCGGCAAAGATCTTTGCCGGGGTCGATCTCACCCGCGAGCCGATCCCGGTCCTGCCCACCGTGCACTACAACATGGGCGGCATCCCCGCCAACTACCATGGCGAAGTGCTCTCGCCCACGCCCGACAATCCGGACCGCGTGGTGCCGGGGCTGATGGCGGTGGGGGAAGCGGCCTGCGCTTCGGTGCATGGCGCCAATCGCCTGGGCTCCAATTCCCTGACCGACCTGGTGGTGTTCGGCCGCGCCGCCGCCATTCGCGCCGGGCACGTGATCGACAAATCCGCCCCGATTCCGCCGATCAATGCGGTGCAGGACGAAAAGATACTCGCGCGCTTTGATCGCCTGCGCAACGCCTCGGGCTCCCAGCCCACCGCCAAGCTGCGCGACGAGATGCAGCGCACCATGCAAACCGACGCTGCCGTGTTCCGCACCTCGGAATCGCTGCAAAATGGCGTGCGGGCCATGAGCGAAATCTATTCCCGGCTGGGTGACGTCAAGGTTTCGGACCGCTCCCTGATCTGGAACTCCGATCTGGTGGAAACGCTGGAGCTGGAAAACCTGATGGTCAACGCCATTGCCACGGTGGTTTCAGCCGAGGCCCGGCAGGAATCGCGCGGCGCCCATGCCCATGAGGACTATCCCTCGCGCGACGACGAGAACTGGCGCAAGCACACGCTGAGCTGGATCGATCCGGCCACCGGCGCCGTGCGCCTGGGCTATCGTCCGGTCCATGTCGAGCCGCTCACCTCCTATGAGCAGGGCGGGATTGATCTCAAGAAAATCGCACCCAAGGCGCGAGTATATTGATGCGTCTGCCCCTGGTCCTTGGTGCTTTCATGTTGAGCGCAGCGCCGTCCTTTGCCGCTGCGCCGACGGCCGAGCAGAAAGCCGAGTTCACCCGCGTCTGCATGGGCATCGCCCAGGACGAGGTGCTGTGCACCTGCAAGGCCGATGCGGCGATGACGCTGATCGACGAGCCGTTCATGGAATTGGTGATCGCGGCCATGAAGGGCACGCGGAACCCCGCCGAAAGCGAATACCGCGCCTACAATGGCTATGTCGCCAAGTCGAACCAGATCTGCAAGCCGAACTATTGATGGCTTGAACGACGAACACACTCGATGTCACTCCGGGCCCGAGCCGGGATGACACCGAGAAACAGACGAATTCAGTGCCAGGCTGAGGCACTCAAAAAAGGAACCGACCCATGGTCGAACTGATGCTCCCCAAGGCCGACCGGCCCACCAAGGGCAAGACCTGGCCCAAGCCCGCCAATGCGGGCAAGCTGCGCGAGTACCATATCTATCGCTACGATCCCGACCAGAACGCCAATCCGCGCATCGACACCTATTTCGTTGATCTGGATGCCTGCGGTCCGATGATCCTGGATGGCCTGCTCTGGATCAAGAACAATGTCGATCCGACCCTGACCCTGCGCCGCTCCTGCCGCGAGGGCATTTGCGGGTCGTGTTCGATGAACATCAACGGGCTCAACACCCTGGCCTGCACCAAGGGCATGGATGACAGCTCCGGCCCGATCAAGATCTATCCGCTGCCCCACATGCCGGTGGTCAAGGACCTGGTGCCGGATTTGACGACCTTTTACGCCCAGCACCGGGCCATCGAGCCCTGGCTGAAAACCACCTCGCCCACCCCGGCCAAGGAATGGACCCAGTCCGTCCCCCAGCGCGCCAAGCTCGACGGGCTCTACGAATGCATCCTGTGCGCCTGCTGCTCCACCTCGTGCCCCAGCTATTGGTGGAACGGGGAACGCTACCTGGGCCCCGCCGCGCTGCTGCAGGCCTATCGCTGGCTGATCGACTCGCGCGATGAAACCACCAGCGAGCGCCTCGACAATCTTGAAGACCCCTTCAAGCTTTATCGCTGCCACACCATCATGAACTGCGCCAAGGTCTGCCCCAAGGGGCTCAACCCCGCCAAGGCCATCGCCGAGATCAAGAAAATGCTGGTGGAGCGCAAGGCGGCCTGAGGGGCCGGCTTGTGCCCGGGCAGTGAGCGGCCCGCCCCGCCGCTCTGAATCCAGTTGACGCCTTCCCCCGCTTGGCCTATACCGCGCCCAACTTGGCGGCACAGCAAACGCCGCCGATCTCATTTCATCCCGGACGCCTGCTGCGCCTAGAGCGCGGGGATTTCTCCGGTTGCACGCCTCAGAGGACCGTCATGGCCAATACCCCTTCAGCCAAAAAGGCTACCCGCAAGATCGAAGCCCGCACCGCGGTGAACAAGTCGCGCCGCTCGCGCGTGCGCACCTTTATCCGCAAGGTCGAGGAAGCCATCGTGGCTGGCGATCACAAGGTCGCCATGGAAGCGCTGGCCGCTGCTGCGCCCGAGATCAACCGGGCAGCCTCCAAGGGCATCGTGCATGCCAATCTGGCCGCCCGCAAGGTGTCCCGGCTCAACAGCCGCGTCAAGGCGCTGAGCGCCTGATCGGGCACTGCCTGCCCGACGCCTTCCGCAAACCAGAACGGGCTCCGCAAGGGGCCCTTTTTATTTGCCCCAAAACCGCGCCGCGCTGCCCTGGCGGGGCCTGGTGCGACATCGCTGTAACACCTCCTGGGTCCGGTGTCCGCTGTCGTGGCGGTGCCAAAACTGCGGAAGCGACAATAGTTTAGCGTGTTTTACTGCTGTCGCCTGAGTGTCACGCAATGGGGGGCAAGCTAAAAATGTGATCGTCTTGAAAAGAAAAATTTTACGCCGAGTCTATCGCCACCAAACGGAATCTGCGTTGAGTCACAGAGCCTTGCTTTTGCTGGTCCGGGTGCCTGCGCAGAGCTAAAATTCGCCGTGGCAGAGTCAAGCCCCCTTTTCGCTGATTCCCCAGTTGCGGGTCCAAAATCGTGCCTTTAAAGTAATCTTGTCAGCTTGGAGCAGGGCGCCAGAAACGAGCGTTCCGACAAGTTGGCGAGTTCAATATGGGTCAAGGATCTTGGCGTATGCGGCAGGTTTTCGCCGTCATAGTTTGAGCTGGTGATACAATGTTGGCAGAGTGTTTGGCTGCCGGTTCGATGGGGCCGGCAGGAGTTCGATAAGGCGGTCTGTCGGCGCAGGCCGGTTTCAAAAACCAACAGGATTGCGACACTGGCGGACCGACCGCCGGAACAAACAACCGTGCCCGCAGCAAACGGGCATGGGAGCAAAGCCTTGGCGAAAGGATCCAACGATTCGCCGGGGTGGAACATGAAGCGAACCGGCGGGACTGTGCGGGCCAGCCGGGTAACAGGAAATGGGGCTATCTATGATGCGACAGGCGATTGCCGGAGGAGACGATTGGGTCAAGACCCATGCCGTTTCCCATCCCACGACGAGCAAAGGCGAAACTCCTGTCATGAGCACCATCGATGCCACTGAAGCGCAGCGCGAGCTCTGGGTCCGGGTGCGCGCCCGGATCAAGACCGCGGTTGGCGCCGATGTGTTCACCTCCTGGTTTGCCGCGCTCGAGCTCGAGGAAATCCTTGACGATGTGGTGCATCTGTCCGCCCCCACGCGCTTCCTGTGCTCCTGGGTGCAAAGCAATTACCTCGATCTGCTGCTTGAAACCTTTCGCCAGGACCTCGACGAGGTGGCGCGCATCCAGGTGACCTTGCGCGTCAATGGCCAGGCCCGGCCTCGCCTGACCCAGCCTGCCAGCGAACCGGCGGCTCCGGCCAGCGACACGGCGCCCGCCCTTCATGCCGCGCCCCAGCCCGCCGCTGCCCCGCGCCTGATCCGCGACAATACCGCCAGCCGGGGCGACGCCCTGTCCGGCAGCGCCATCGACCCGCGCATGACGTTTGACAGTTTCGTGGCCGGGGAGGCCAATGAAATGGCTTTCGGCGTCGCCCGCCAGATCGCCAATGCGGCCGCCAACAACAGCGTCACCTTCAACCCGGTCTATATCCATTCCACCGTCGGGCTGGGCAAATCCCACCTGCTCAACGCCATTGCCCATGCGGTGCAGTCGGCCGATGCCTCCAAAAACATCGTTTATCTCACCGCCGACCATTTCATGTACCATTTCATCACCGCCGTGCAGCGCCAGTCGGCGCTCGGCTTCAAGGAATGGCTGCGCCGGGTCGATCTGCTGCTGATCGATGACATGCAGTTCCTGCAGGGCAAGTCGGCCACCGAATTTGGCCATACGCTGGGCACCCTGCTCACCGGCGCCAAGCAGGTGGTGGTGGCCGGCGATGCGCCGCCGCGCGACCTCGAAATGCTTGACGACCGGGTCCGCTCGCGCCTGTCCGGTGGCCTGGTGGTTCCCATTTCCGGCTTTGATCTGGACCTGCGCCGCGCCATCGTGCAGCGCCGTGCCGATCAGTGCAGCGCCCGGTTCGGCATGCATTTCCCGGCCCCGGTCATCGATTACATCGCGCGCGCCGTGATCAGCCATGGCCGCGATCTCGATGGCGCGGTCAATCGGCTGGTTGCCGCCAATCAGCTGACCGGCGAGCTGATCACCGTACCCCTGGCCGAAAAGACCCTGGGCGACTTGATCCGCAGCCACGAAGCGCGCCGCGTCCGCATCGAGGACATCCTCAAGATGGTGTCGCGCCATTACAAGGTGCCGCGCAACGAGCTTCTCTCGGCCCGCCGCTCCCGCGACGTGGTCCGCCCGCGCCAGATCGCCATGTTCCTTGCCAAGGCCCTGACGTCCCGCTCGCTGCCCGAGATCGGCCGCCGCTTTGGCGGGCGCGACCACACCACCGTCCTGCACTCTGTGCGCAAGGTCGAACAGATGATCAAGGACGACGTGGAACTGGCCCAGGAAATCGAGCTGCTCAAGCGCATGCTGGAAGAGTAGGGGCCCGGCTTCTTCCAACACTCGATGTCACCCCGGCTCGGGGCCGGGCTGGCATCGTGGCTGGGGAAAGAGTGGTGACGCTTCGCAATTCCGCTGCGACAATCCACCACCCGCCCTTGCTAAACCCTTGCGAAATTGTAAATGTCCAACCCCCGGCTTGCCGGGGGTTTTGCTGCCATCAGGCTGCCGCGTAGTGCCAGGGAATTGTGCTTATGAAAGTCACGCTCGAACGCAACCATCTGCTCAAATCGCTGAGCCATGTGCATCGGGTGGTGGAGCGGCGCAATACCTATCCCATCCTGGCCAACGTGCTGTTCAAGGCCGGGGAGGACCGGATCGAGCTGCGCGCCACCGATCTCGATATCGAGGTCACCGAAGCTGTGCCGGCCATGGTCTCGACCCCCGGCACCACGACGGTGCCCGCCCATACGCTGTATGAAATCGTGCGCAAGCTTGCCGATGGCGCCGAAGTGCGCCTGGAAACCGATGGCGGGGAAAACATGGTCCTCACCTCCGGGCGCTCGCGCTTCAACCTGGCCTGTCTTTCGCCCGACAGCTTCCCCGATCTGAAATCGGGCAGTTTTGGCCACGACTTCACCATGCCGAACACGGCGCTGCGCGAATTGATCGAGCGCACGCAGTTCGCCATCTCCAACGAAGAAACCCGCTACTACCTCAACGGCATCTACTTCCACACCGTTGATGTCACCGGTTCGGGCACGGTGCTTCGCGCCGTCGCGACCGACGGCCATCGCATGGCGCGCGCCGAGATCGACGCCCCTTCGGGCGCCGGGGGCATGCCCGGCATCATCGTGCCCAAGAAAACCGTCGGCGAGGTGCAAAAGCTGCTCGATGGCGCCGAAGGGGACGTTCGGGTGGAGGTCAGCGACACCAAGATCCGCTTCACCGTCGGCTCGGTCGTGCTGCTCTCCAAGCTGATCGAGGGCACGTTTCCCGATTACGATCGGGTGACGCCCAAAAACAACGACAAGCAAATGAACGTCGACCGGGCCAGCTTTGCCACGGCCGTCGATCGTGTCTCGACCATTGCCTCGGACCGGGGCGGCAAGGCCGTCAAGCTGCAGGCCAGGGACGGCCTGCTGGAATTGTCCGTTACCAATCCCGACCACGGCACGGCCAGTGAAGAGCTTGCCGTCGAGTTTGAGACCGAGGGCTTCGAGATCGGCTTCAATGCCCGCTATCTGCTCGACATCATCGGCCAGATCCGCTCCGACAGCGCGGTCTTCATGTTCAACGACGCCGGCTCCCCCACGCTGGTCAAGGACGACGGGGAAACCCGTGCACTCTATGTGCTGATGCCGATGCGGGTCTAGGCGACGTCCCGCAGGGGAAAGCGCTCCAGTGGAGCGATCAAAGTCGACCAGGCCCGCAGAGCCATGCTCGCAGGGCCCAGATGCGCCCCATGCTCGATCGTCACCCTCCCCCCTGAGGGGAGGGATTAAGGGTGGGCGTGCTGAGCTCTCACCTGCATCAGTATTGTTGCAATCGCTGTACCCCCTCATCCATCTCCTCCGCGCACGGGGGATGAGGGCCATATCGCTGCCGGCAATTGGTGTGGCTCCATGATCCGCCACCTTTCCCGCCTGCGCCTTACCGCCTTTCGCAACTACACCGCGGCAGCCCTTGATCTCGACCACCGCCACGTGGTGCTCACCGGCCCCAATGGCGCCGGCAAGACCAATCTGCTGGAAGCCATATCCCTGCTGTCCCCCGGCCGGGGCCTGCGCCGCGCCAGCTTCGACACTGTCCAGGCGCAAGGCTCCGATATCGGCTGGGCCGTCGCTGCCACGGTCGAAACCGATGCCGGTCCCGCCGATGTCGGCACCGGCGCTGCACCCGATGGCGGCCGGCGCGTGCGCATCAACGGCGCCAATGCCCGCTCGATCGAGGCCATGAGCGATTATCTGCGCGTCCTCTGGCTCACCCCGGCCATGGACGGGCTCTTTGCCGGTCCCGCCGGCGACCGCCGCCGGTTTCTGGACCGGCTCGTGACCACGCTGATCCCGTCGCACTCGGCCTCGGTGAGCGACTACGAAAAGGTCATGCGCCAGCGCAACAGGCTGCTCGATGAGGACGGCGATCCGCAGTGGCTGAGCGCCCTGGAGCGGCAGATGGCCGAGCTTGGCGCCTCGATCCATCTGGCGCGCACCGATAGCCTGGCCCATCTGCAGGCGCTGATCGCCCAAAGCCTTGATGACGGCAGCTTTCCAGCGGCGCATCTGGCCCTGACCCCGCTCTGGGAAAGTCAGCCCGAACCCTCGTCTTCCGCCGACCTCGAAGCAGCCCTGATGAGCGCCTGGCGGGGCTCGCGCGCCCTTGATCGGGCGGCCGGACGCACCATATATGGTCCACACCGCTGCGATCTGGAAGTCACCTATGCCCAGAAGGGCATGCCGGCAGCCCTGGGCTCGACCGGTGAGCAAAAGGCGCTGCTGATCGGGCTAATCCTGGCCCATGCGCGGCTGGTCAGGCTGCGCACCGCCATCACGCCGTTCCTGCTGCTCGATGAAATCGCCGCCCATCTTGATCCCGACCGCCGCCGCGCCCTGTTTTGCGCACTCGATGGCCTGGGAACCCAGTGCTTCCTGACCGGGACGGACCGGTTGCTGTTTGAGGCGCTGGGCGAACGGGCGCAGATGCTGACGGTGCGCGACGGGCGGGTTTCGGCACAGTGACCGCTGTCCCCCGCTAAACCGGCTCAAAAGCCCAATTTGCTTGGGGTTTGAGCCCTCTTCGACTAGAACAAAACCACGTTCAAATGACTGATTCGGAACCCATGACCGACCCACAACTGACCGATCCCAACGAGTACGGCGCCGATAGCATCAAAGTGCTCAAGGGGCTCGACGCGGTGCGCAAGCGCCCCGGCATGTATATCGTGGATACCGATGACGGCTCGGGCCTGCATCACATGGTCTACGAAGTCGTCGACAACGCCATCGACGAGGCGCTGGCCGGTCACGCCGATCTGGTCACCGTCACGCTCAATGCCGATGGTTCGGTCACCGTGATCGACAATGGCCG
>JAQGJI010000012.1 GCA_028290685.1 Devosia sp.
CTCAGGCCGCAAGCGCCAGGGAGAGCCATGCAGTCCGGCGACATAGACAATCGACTCAAAACGCTGTTCGACGCACTGCGTATGCCAGACTCCAAGGAAGAACTTGGAGGCTATGACAAACCTGGCGAGGACGAAGCCCCCTTCTATTGTTTAATGACTGACGACAAGCTCATCACCAAGATTGCAGTCGAGACTGATCGGCTCTTGGAACCTACTGCTGCCGATAGAGAGAATAATGATAATGATAGTCGCCTTGTCATCACCGTACGGCTCAAGCCCTACGACATGAATTGGGATAACCTCAATTTTTCTTAGGGAGTATCGTTTTGCTCGTCTGCATTGCCGCAATGTGGACAAGTGAGGCCGTTCGCCCAAATGCGACCATCAACAAAAGCGTAGGCAGCTTCTTCGCTATGAAAGTGCGGGGCGACGAGAACGGACATGAGCTTAACTCCTTGTCCAATCTTATACATCAGCCATTGGGTACGGCAAGTATAGTACCCTCCCCTCGAGGGGCACGGTGTCGGCTGGGCGATCAGGCAGCGATCTAAATCACTGCGCCGCATCCAGGTTCAGGAAGCCACCCGACTGGCGCTCCCAGAGGCGGGCATATTGGCCGTTGAGGGCGAGCAGTTCGGCGTGGGTGCCTTGCTCGATGATGGAGCCTTTTTCCAGCACGACGAGCCGGTCCATGGCGGCGATGGTGGAGAGGCGGTGGGCGATGGCGATGACGGTCTTGCCGGCCATCATGCGCTCCAATTGCTCCTGAATGGCGGCTTCTACCTCGCTATCGAGGGCGGAGGTTGCCTCGTCCAGGACCAGGATGGGCGCATCCTTGAGCAGGACCCGGGCAATGGCGACGCGCTGACGTTGGCCACCCGACAACTTGACGCCACGCTCGCCCACTTGGGCGTCGTAGCCCGTGCGCCCGCGAAAATCGACAAGGTTGGCGATGAACTCGTCGGCCTCGGCCATCTGGGCGGCATTAAGCAGATCTTCCTCGCTGGCATCGGTGCGCCCGAACACGATATTGGCCCGCACCGAGCGATGCAGCAGCGCCGTATCCTGGGTCACGACGCCGATATTGCTGCGCAGCGAGGTCTGCGTGACGCCGGTGATATCCTGGCCATCGATGAGGATGCGGCCGCTCTCCAGATCGTAGAAGCGCAGCAGCAGGTTGACCAAGGTGGACTTGCCGGCGCCCGATCGCCCAACCAGGCCAATGCGCTCGCCCGCGGCGACGTCGAGATTGAAGCTTTCGATGACGCCGTTTTCCTTGCCGTAGTGGAAACTGACGTCTTCGAAGCGAATGCGGCCTTGGGTGACGACCAGCGGCTTGGCATCGGGCTTGTCGACCAGGCCAAGCGGGCGCGCGATGAGTTCGGCGGAATTCTGCGCCGTGCCGTAGTTGCGCATCAGGCCGTTGAGCTGGTTCATCATGCGGCCCAGAAGATTGTAAAGGCGCAGCACGAGCGAGAGGGTAAAGGCGACGCCGCCGACCGACACCAGGCCTTGCGTCCACAGGTGGACCGACAGAACGCCGATGCCGGCAATGGCGATGCCCGAGAGCATGCCCATGGCCGAGCGAACACCCACAAGCGTGCGGGCAAGCGCCGTCATCGAGGCCAGAAACGTATCAAAGCCACGGCGAACGAAACGATCGTCCTCGTCCTGGGAGCTGAAAAGCTTCAAGGTCTGGATGTTGGAAAAGCTGTCAACGATCCGGCCGGTCAGGGCGGAAGCGGTTTCGGCCGCCACCGCCGAGCGCTTGCGCATGCGCGGCACGTAGTACCAGGCCAGAGCGGAAAATGCGACGATCCACAGCGCCACGGCGGCGCCCAGGCGCCAATCGAGCTGGCCCACCAGCACGAGCGTGGTGATGGCATAGACCGCGATGAACCACACGACCTGGAGCGAGGCGACCATGAAATCGCCCACCGCACCGCCGGCCTGCCAAACCTTGCTGGCTATGGCGCCGGAAAAATCGTTCTGGAAGAAGGTCAGGTTCTGCCGGATGACATGCCGATAGGCCTGCCAGCGCACGAGATTGTAGAAGCCCAGATTGACGGTTTGTTCTTCCACCACGGCCGAGAGCCAGGTGATAACGAACCGGACTCCAAGAACGACCACCAGCATGATCACCAGCTCACCGCCATTGGCGGCAATCAGCCCGTTCCAGCCCTCGGCCTGGCTGCTCTGGTCCAGGATATCGACCAGCCGGCCGACATAATAAAACAGCGACGCTTCCACAAGCGCGACGGCACCGCCCAGGATGAGCAAGGCGAGAAACGGAAGTTTGGCCTGCCGGACATAATGCCAGAAAAAGCGTGGCCCGGAGATGGGTGGCTGCAAATCGGCGGTAGGCCGAAAGGGATCGAGCCAGGATTCAAAGGTCTTATGGAGGGGCGAAAACAGGCTCATGGCCACACTATCGTGCTGAAAACGCGGTGGCACAACCACTGAACGGCCCAATGGAGGCCAGCCGTGCCTGAAACGGGGCGCACCGCCCGGCTTAGCGGTGGCGGATCGTGGTGCGCCAAAGCGGTTTGTCCGGGTGGGCCATGGCTGCTGTAGTCCCGCATGGATTGCCCGGACACGCCGGGCCAGGATCGTGGGGGAGATCTGGTCTCTTATTGGGCCGCCTCGTCCTGTTCGGCATCAAGGAAGCCGCCCGACTGGCGGTTCCACAGGCTGGCATAGATCCCGCCGGTTTCGAGCAATTGGCTATGGGTGCCCTGTTCGACCACCTGGCCCTTGTCGAGCACCACGAGGCGATCCATCATGGCGATGGTGGACAGGCGGTGGGCGATGGCGATCACCGTCTTGCCTTCCATGAGCAGTTGCAATTGCCCCTGGATCGCGGCTTCGACTTCGCTGTCAAGGGCGGAGGTGGCTTCGTCCAGCACCAGGATCGGCGCGTTCTTGAGCAGGACGCGGGCAATGGCAATGCGCTGGCGCTGGCCACCGGAGAGCTTCACGCCGCGCTCGCCGACATGGGCGTCATAACCCTTGCGCCCCTGAAGGTCCGAGAGGCCGGCGATGAAATCGGCGGCTTCGGCCAGTTCGGCAGCTTTCAGCATCATCTCTTCGGTCGCGTCTGGGCGGCCATAGATGATGTTGTCGCGCACCGAGCGGTGGAGGAGCGAGGTGTCCTGGGTCACTACGCCGATATTGGCGCGCAGGCTGTCCTGCGTCACACGGGCGATGTCATGTCCATCGATCAGGATGCGGCCCTCTGCCCGGTCATAAAACCGCAGGAGCAAATTGACGATGGTCGACTTACCGGCGCCCGAACGCCCCACCAGACCGATTTTTTCGCCCGGCTGGATGTGCAGGTTCAGCCCTTCGATGACGCCGCTGTTCTTGCCGTAGTGGAACGAAACGTTCTCGAACCTGATGTCGCCCTTGACCACGGGCAGAGCCTTGGCGTCGGGCGCATCGGAGACCACGCGGGGCAGCGAAAGCGATGAAATCCCGTCGCGCACCACGCCGATATTTTCGAACAAGGCCGACATTTCCCACATGATCCACTGGCTCATGCCCTGAAAGCGCAAGACGAGCGCGGCGGCCACGGCCACCGCGCCCGGGGTCATGTTGCCGTTCATCCACTGGGCTATGCCGATGGCGCAAACGGCAAACAGCAGGATGCAGTTCATCAAGGTGATGGCCGTTTGCAGGACGGTCACCATGCGCATCTGCTGGTAGACCGTGCCCAAAAAGCCCTGCATGGCCTCCTTGGCATAGCTCTCCTCGCGGCGCGAATGGGAGAACAGCTTGACCGTTGCAATGTTGGTGTAGCTATCCACGATACGCCCCGTCATCATGGAGCGCGCGTCGGCCTGTGCCTCGGAAACCTTGCCCAGCCGCGGAATGAAGTGGCGCAGCAGGGCGACGTAGATCACCAGCCAGATCACGAACGGCAAGGCCAGCCAGAGGTCGCTCATGGCAGCCAGAACAATGGCGCCGGCAAAGTAGACCACCACGAAGACGGTTACGTCGAGGACCTTCATCACCACTTCACGAACGGCCAGCGCGGTCTGCATCAGCTTGGCGCCGATGCGGCCGGCAAACTCGTCCTGGAAATAGCCCATGGACTGGCGGATCAGGTACCGATGGGTCATCCAGCGAATGCGCTGAGGGAAGTTGCCTAGCAGGGTCTGGTGAATGATCAGGGAATCCGCAAACTGCAGCGCGGGAATGAGCAGCAGCAGGATTGCGGCCATGATGGCCAGCTTCCAGCCCTCCTGCGCCAGAAAGCTGCGCGGATCGGCCGAACTCAGCCAGTCCACGATCGAGCCCATGAAGCCGAACAGGGAAATCTCCAGAATGGCGATCAGCGCTCCAAGCACCGTCATGGTGGCCAGATAACGCTTGGCCCCATCGCTGTAATGCAGGCAAAAGGCCAGCAGCCCCTTGGGCGGCTCGACCGGGTCGGCGGGGGGATAGGGATCGAGGCGTCGTTCAAACCAAGCGAGCATAAAAATCACCGCAAAATGGCCGGACCAGGCTGGTGTCACTGTCGCAGGCAGCCGATGACGGCAAATGCCGGGAGCGCCGTGGCAGACCGGAGCCTATCGGAAATCTGGATAGCGCGCTCGATACGTCCGCACTTGACGCAGAGGAGACACGTGCCGCGACTGGAGAAAGGCCTCGCCCTGTCATCCATATGATTGGATAAAAAGGTCAACCCAGGCGGTCGCAGGCCAGCTAGGATACACCAAAGCACCGAGTCTGCTGTTGCAGCTCCGCCACACTTCATTTCAGACCGACGTGGATCATTCGAACATGCGTACCGAAACAGAACACACGATCTATCTCAAGGATTACGCGCCCAGCCCCTATCGCATCACGGCGGTCGATCTCGATTTCAGGATCGAGAGCGAGACCACGCGGGTGCGGGCGCTGCTGACGATCGAGCCGCGCGAGGATACCGCACCGGGCACCCCGCTGGTGCTCGATGGCGATGAGTTGACGCTGACCTCGATCGCCATAGATGGTGCGCCCCTGATGCTCTCGGCCTATCTGGCGGACGCCAATTGCCTCACCATTGCCGAACCGCCCTTGCGCCGTTTCGTGCTGGAAACCGAGGTGGTGCTGCGGCCCGAGGGCAATACCAGGCTGATGGGGCTTTATCGCTCGAGCGGCACCTGGTGTACGCAGTGCGAGCCGGAAGGCTTTCGCCGCATCACCTATTATCTGGACCGGCCGGACAA